>CAZIZD010000176.1:0-9094 GCA_964543615.1 uncultured Alcaligenaceae bacterium
CCGTCCCATCGACGAGCGCGGCCCGGTCAACGCCAAGAAGACGATGTCGATCCACCGCGTGCCGCCTGCGTACGAGGAACTCTCGCCGTCGACGGAAGTGCTGGAGACCGGCATCAAGGTCATCGACCTCGTCTGCCCGTTCGCGCGCGGCGGCAAGATCGGCCTCTTCGGCGGCGCCGGCGTCGGCAAGACGGTGACGATGATGGAGCTCATCAACAACATCGCCACTGCGCACTCGGGCCTGTCCGTGTTCACCGGCGTGGGTGAGCGCACCCGCGAAGGCAACGACTTCTATCACGAGATGATGGAATCCGGGGTCGTCGTCTCCGACGATCTCTCGAAGTCGAAGGTCGCGATGGTGTACGGCCAGATGAACGAGCCGCCGGGCAACCGCCTGCGCGTGGCGCTGACCGGCCTGACCATTGCCGAGTCGTTCCGCGACGAAGGCAAGGACGTGCTGTTCTTCGTCGACAACATCTACCGCTACACGCTGGCCGGCACCGAGGTGTCCGCGCTGCTCGGCCGCATGCCGTCGGCGGTGGGCTACCAGCCGACGCTGGCCGAGGAAATGGGCCGCCTGCAGGAGCGCATCACCTCCACCAAGGTGGGCTCGATCACCTCCATCCAGGCCGTATACGTGCCGGCGGACGACCTGACCGACCCGTCGCCCGCCACCACGTTTGCGCACCTGGACGCGACCGTGGTGCTGTCGCGCGACATCGCCTCGCTCGGTATCTATCCGGCCGTGGATCCGCTCGATTCCACCAGCCGTCAGGTGGACCCGAACGTGGTCGGCGACGATCACTACAGCACCACGCGCGCCGTGCAGGCCACGCTGCAGCGCTACAAGGAGCTGCGCGACATCATCGCGATTCTGGGCATGGACGAGCTGTCGCCGGAGGACAAGCTGGCGGTGGCCCGCGCGCGCAAGATTCAGCGCTTCCTGTCGCAGCCCTTCCACGTGGCCGAGGTATTCACCGGCAGCCCGGGCAAGTACGTGCCGCTGGCGGAAACCATCCGCGGCTTCAAGATGATCGTCAACGGCGAGTGCGACCACCTGCCCGAGCAGGCGTTCTACATGGTCGGCACGATCGAGGAAGCCTTCGAGAAGGCCAAGAAGGTCGAGTAAGGCGCTCCAAGAGGAACCACCATGGCCGCACCCACCATTCACGTCGACGTCGTCAGCGCAGAAGAGCAGATCTACTCCGGCGAGGCCGAGTTCGTCGTCCTGCCCGGCATCGAGGGCGAGCTCGGCGTCTACCCGCGCCACACGCCGCTGTTCACCGCGATCCGCCCGGGTGCCGTGCGCATCAAGGTGCCCGGCGACGGCGAGGACGAGTTCGTGTTCGTGCAGGGGGGCTTCCTCGAGGTTCAGCCCACGCGTGTGACCGTGCTCGCGGACACCGCGATCCGTGCGCACGACCTCGACGAGGCCAAGGCCGTCGAGGCGATGCGTTCCGCGGAGGAGGCCATCAAGAATCGCGGCACGGCCGGCAACATCGCATCGGCGCAGGCCGAGCTCGCGGTCGCGGCGGCGCAGATCGCGGCCATCCGCAAGCTCAAGAATCGCGCGGGCTGACGCGGCGCTTACGCGCGGCGAATCGAAAGGGGCGGCGCGGCCGCCCTTTTCATTTTGGTGCGGGCGCCGTCGGTGGCACGCCCGAGGAATTCGGCCAGATCCTCAAGGTCGAGAACGCGAAGTGGGCCAAGGCGATCAAGGACGGGAACATCAAGGTCGACAACTGACGGAAGCACGCAAACGCGGTAACGGGCGGCCTCGGCCGCCCTTTTGCTTCTGGATCGGCGAAGGCACTATTGGGGACAGGGAGAAACCAATGGACACCTGGTACATCGCCGAGGGCCGCCTGCATCGCTGCCAGGGGGACGGGGCTGCGCGGGAGGTGCTCTCACCGTTCGTGCAGGAGGCGCTTGCCCGCAACGAGCGAAGCCGCCAGCTCGACGGCTGGAAGACGGCGCGGCCCGACGACGACGGCGGGCGCATGGTGTCGCGCGCCACGCTCTGGGGCGCGGGCGGCAGCGGCGGCGGCACGCTCGTGCACCGCTTCACGCACGTCACGCGCGGTGACGAAGGTTCGGTGTACTACGTGGTCTTCCTGGGCAACGGCACCGCGCTCTTCCGTTACTTCCCCGGCGAGGAGCGCGAGGTGCGCCTGTTCCACGGCGCGTCGATGCGATGCCTGGGTCTTGCCTACGATCCGGCGAGCCGGCAGATCGTGTTCGCCGCCGGGAACGCAGACGGCACGGCGTGCCTCGAGATGATCGACGGTGAAGGACGCCGCCGCGGCACGGTGACCGGGGGCGACGCGATCGACGCCTCGCCCAGCCTTTCTGCGCGGGAGCCCGGCGTCGTGTACTACCAGTCGAGCGGCGTCGCCCGCCACGCGCAGTCGGGCCACACGGTAGCAATCGGACCGGCGGCGCTGCTCCGGCTCGACACCCGCACCGCGCAGCTGTCGACCGTCCTCGAGCATCGCGACTTCGACTATCTCGCGCCGCGCGAGGACGCGAGCGGCAATCTCTGGTACATCCGCCGTCCCTTCGAAAAGTCCGCCGGGGAAGTGGCGTACGACGCCGGAAAGAGCGCGCTGCTCTTCCCCTGGCGCGTGGCCAAGGGTGTGTTCGGCTTCCTCGACGCGTTCTCGAAGGTCTACGGCCGCGAGCCCATGAAGCCGGGCGGCGGACCGCAAAACCACAACCTCAAGCCGGACCTCGGGGCGCTGTGGCTGCACGGGCGGATGGTGGCCATCGAGCAGGCGCGTTACGACAACGGCCGCGGCGGCGGGCTCGTGCCGTCGTCGTGGGAGCTCGTGTGCCGCAACGCCAAGGGCCAGGACTATGTCGCTGCGCGCCACGTGGTGACGTTCGACGTCGCGCCCGACGGATCAGTGGCCTACAGCAACGGGTACGGAATCTACCGTCTGGACGACGGCGAATGGCGGCAGACGGCGTCCGCCAACCTGGTGGAAAGCGTCTGCGCCTAGGGCGTCAGCGGGGCAGGCAACCTGCCCCGCAGCGGAAGCCGTTGTCTACAGGTACAGTATCGGCCTTGGGCACGAACGCGCCGCAATGCGCGCAGCGTACGAGTTTTGCTTCTGGGTTCTCCGCGGGCGGCTCGGCGCGGTCGCCGCGTGGGTCGGTCTTGCGTCCGCCCGCGACGAGTTTGCGCACGAGAAGCGCGACGACGACGACGATCGCGACGAGAAGAAGCAAGCGGGCCATGTGACTGACAAACGTAGCACACCCGTCCCGACAATCAACAACGAGGGGAAGCGATTGTTCCGCTGGTTCTGGATTCCGTTCTGCATGGCACTGGCGTCGGCCGCGAGCGCCCAGGGCGAGCTCGTGTTTGGGGTGACGGAGGGCGTGACCTACCAGGCGACCCCGAAGGAAATCCGCGACAAGTTCGCGCCGCTGGCCGAGGTGATCGCCAAGGCCACGAACCGCAAGGTGAGGATCGTCCTCGTGCCGGCCTACAACGATGCGCGCCAGGGGCTCGCCAAGCAGGAGTTCGACGTCGCCTTCATTCATCCGGCGCACGTCTCGATGGCCGAGATCAAGGCTGGCCGCTACAGGGCGATCGCCTGGACCAGCGGGTTCACCGAGTACATCGTGTCGCTGCTCGTGGCCAAGGATTCGGCGCTGAAGGCGATCGGCGACCTCAAGGGCCAAACGCTCGTGACGCCCGATCCGGACTCGATCACCGCGGTCATGGTGCGCTCGATCTTCCGCACCGAGAAGCTTCCGATCAGCGAGGGCAAGGAGGCCGCTCCCGGAAGCGTGCGCGTCATCACGACGCGCTACCAGGATGCCGTCCCGTTCTACATCGAGAACGGGTTTGCGCAGGCGGGCGCGACCGCCGCCAATGCCGTCGTGAAGTCGTGGACCGAGAAGGGCGGCAGGGTGCTGTATCGCTCGCGCCCCGTGCCCATCAAGCAGATCATCGCCTCGAGCAAGCTTTCGGCTGACGAGCAGCAGAAGATCAAGGAAGCGCTCGTGGGCCTGCGCGATCCCAAGGCGCTCGAGACCGTGGGCTATCGCGGGTTCGTCTCGCCCAATCCGGAGGTCGAAAGCTCCGCCATCGCCTGGCTCGGCCTGTAGCCGCAGCCGCCGCCCCTCCCTCAAGAAAGGGCCCCGCGCGGGGCCCTTTTTATTGCGCTGCGTCAGGACATGTGCCGAGGGGTGGGGTGCTAAAATATTGCACCGCACAAATTGCGCTTTCCTGCGCTCCTACCTCCATGGCCGACATCAACCGCACCATCGACCAATCGATCCGCATCTCGCGGTCGGTCGCCGACCTCCTGCAGCGCCGCCTGCGTGCGGCCGGGGAGCGTTATGCCGCGCACGTCAAGTCCGCCCGCGAGTCGTGTGTCGGCAGCTACTCGACGGGGGCCAGGACGCCGTTCGAGTTCGCCCGGCAATGGGCCGAGTTCCAGGTCGATGCCGCCCAGCGCTCCGTGCTGTTCTGGGACACGCTGCGCCGCCGCGGCAACCAGTGGCTCGAGCACGAGGCCGCGGGCAAGCCGCCGGTCCTCAACTACCGATACGAAATGCTGGCCGACGCCCGCACGTACGAGCGGCCGTCCAACTACGCGCTGGTGCGCATCATCCCGCCGCGCGACGTCGAGATCGACGACACCAAGCGTCCCATCGTGATCGTCGACCCGCGTGCCGGCCACGGCCCCGGGATTGGCGGGTTCAAGGAAGACTCCGAGGTTGGTGTCGCGTTGCGCGCGGGGCACGCGGTGTACTTCGTCATCTTCTATCCCGATCCGGAGCCGGGCCAGACGCTCGCGGACATCACCGACGCCGAGGCGGAGTTCATCCGCATCGTCGCCGAGCGCCATCCGAAGAGCGAGAAGCCCGTGGTCATCGGCAACTGCCAGGGCGGCTGGGCCGTGATGATGCTCGCGGCGGCGCGGCCCGACATCGCGGGACCGCTCGTGATCAACGGCGCGCCGATGTCGTACTGGTCGGGCAACGACGGCGAGTCGCCGATGCGCTACATGGGCGGGCTCGCGGGCGGCGCGTGGGTGTCGCTTCTCGCGTCCGACCTCGGCGCCGGCACCTTCGACGGCGCGCACCTCGTGCAGAACTTCGAGAACCTCAATCCCGCCAATACGCTGTGGGAGAAGTGGTATCACCTCTACGCCAACATCGACACCGAGGTCGACCGCTATCTCGAGTTCGAGCGCTGGTGGGGCGGCTTCTACCTCTTCAACGAGGAGGAGATCCGCTGGATCGTCAACAACCTCTTCGTCGGCAACAAGCTCGCATGGGGTGAGGCGCGGCTCGGGCCGGGACGCTTCTTCGACTTGAAGTCGATCAAGCAGCCCATCATCATCTTCGCGTCGATGGGCGACAACATCACGCCGCCGCAGCAGGCGTTCAACTGGATCGCCGACGTCTACGGCTCGACCGAGGAGATCAAGGCCAACGGCCAGACGATCGTGGGACTGCTGCACGAGGACGTCGGGCATCTCGGCATCTTCGTGTCGGGCAACGTCGCCAAGAAGGAGCACGCGCAGATCGTCGAGGTGCTGAAGTACATCCAGGGCCTGCCGCCCGGCCTGTACGGCATGGACATCGCCGAGCACGTGGGCGCCGACGGCGAGGTCACCTACGACGTGACGCTCATCGAGCGCAAGGTCGAGGACCTGCGCACGCTGCAGAAATACGACCGCGTCGACGAGAAGCCCTTCCAGGCCGTGGCCGCGATCTCGGAGCTCTTCGAGCGCGCGTACTCGCTGCTCGTGCGGCCGTTCGTGAAGGACACCACACCCGAATGGTTCGCCAAGGCCCTGCGCGACTTCCATCCGCTGCGCGTGCAGTACTGGGCCCTCTCCGACAAGAATCCCCTGATGTGGCCGGTGTCGGCCTACGCGTCGATGGTGCGTGGCCAGCGCCGTCCGCGCGGCGAGGCCAACGACAGCGTCGCGCTCGAGAAGCTCGTGTCCGAGCACATCGTCGCGGTGCTCGACCTCTACCGCGACCTGCGGGACGCCTCGGCGGAAGCGGCATTCTTCGAGGTCTTCGGCAACATGATGTCGCTGCAGATGGCCGATGAGCGCGAGGCCATGCGCAGCAAGCGCAAGTTCGACCCGCGCTCGATTCCCGCGGTGCGCGAGGTGCTCGACACCCTCGAGGAAGGCAGCGCGGTGGAAGGCCTTGCCCGCATGGCGATGCTCATCAGCAAGGCGGGCCGCGGGCACCATCGCCTGTCGCAGATGCAGAAGACGCGCGAGCTCCTGTCGCCCGAGGGCGAGATCGCGCACCTTTCCGAGGATGCCCGCCGGCGCCTCCTGCAGGAAGAGACGATCGTCGTCGAGTTCGAGCCCGAGCGCGCCAAGCGCTCGCTGCCGAAGCTCCTGCGCACGGCGGCCGATCGCCGCCGCGCACACGCGCTGCTCGAATGGACCGAGCAGCAGAGCGGCCTCGAGGACAGGCAGCGCAAGCTCGCCGCGGAGCTGCGCGCGATGCTGCCGCTTCCGGCGACGCGGGCCACGGCTGCGGCGCGCGGGACCAAGCGCAAGGCGGTCCGCAGCGGAAAGGCCGCGCGCGCCTAGGCTTATCATGCGGCAGGCATCGTAACGAACGGTCCTGCCGCATGAACGACACTCGCATCGAGAAGGACGCCCTGGGCGAAGTCCCGGTGCCCGCGCACCGGCTGTGGGGCGCGCAGACCCAGCGCTCCATCGACAACTTTCCCATCGGTGTCGCGCGCTTCGCGTTCGGGCGCCCGGTGGTGCGCGCGTTCGGCATCGTGAAGCTGGCCGCCGCGCGCGCCAATGCCGAGCTTGGCGTTCTCGCGCAGGACAAGGCGGACCTCGTCGTGCGCGCCGCGCAGGAAGTGATCGACGGGCAGTGGGACGGCGAGTTCCCGCTGGTCGTGTTCCAGACCGGCTCGGGCACGCAGTCCAACATGAACGCGAACGAGGTGATCGCCAATCGCGCGATCCAGCTCGCGGGCGGCACCGTCGGCAGCAAGTCGCCCGTGCATCCGAACGACGACGTCAACCGCAGCCAATCCTCCAACGACGCGTTTCCCGCGGTGATGCACATCGCGACGGTGGAGGAGCTCGACCGTTCGCTCCTGCCGGCGATCGCGCAGCTGCGCGCCACGCTCGAAGCCAAGGCGCACGCGTTCGCGGACATCGTGATGCTCGGGCGCACGCATCTCCAGGATGCCACCCCCGTCACGCTCGGCCAGGTGATCTCGGGCTGGGTCGCCCAGCTCGACGACGCATCGCACTATCTGCGGCAGGCGCGCGACGCTCTGCATCCGCTCGCGCTCGGCGGCACTGCCGTGGGCACGGGCATCAACGCACCCGCGCGCTTCGGCGAGCTCGTCGCTGCGCACATCGCGCGGGTCACCGGCAAGCCGTTCACGTCGGCGCACAACAAGTTTGCGGCACTCTCGGCGCACGACGCGATGGTCAACGCGAGCGCCGCGCTACGCACGCTCTCCGGTATCGCGATGAAGATCGCCAACGACGTGCGCCTGTACGCGAGCGGGCCGCGCGCCGGCGTGGGCGAGATCACCATTCCGGATAACGAGCCCGGCTCGTCGATCATGCCGGGCAAGATCAACCCGACGCAGAGCGAAGCGCTCACCATGGTCGCGGTGCAGGTGTTCGGCAACGACACCGCGGTCGCGTTCGCCGGCACGCAGGGGCACTTCCAGCTCAACGTGTTCAAGCCGGTGATCCTGCACAACACGCTCGAATCGATCGAGCTCCTGGCCGACGGCATCCGCTCGTTCGAGGAGCGCTGCGCGCGCGGGATCGAGCCCAACCGCGAGCGCATCCGCCGCAACCTCGACGCTTCGCTCATGCTCGTCACCGCGCTCAACCCGCACATCGGCTACGAGAACGCGGCCAAGATCGCGCAGAAGGCGCATCGCGACGGCACGTCGCTGCGCGAAGCGGCGCTCACGCTGGGGCTCGTGAGCGCCGAGGACTTCGATCGCTGGATCGATCCGGCAGCGATGACGCGGCCGGATTGATGGATGCATTCCTGCATCGCGGGTGCATCGTGACGTAGCTCAACAGCGACTCCTTGCACCACGCTGCGAATGGGCGTAGCGTCTGGCTCGCCGCACGTATACCGGCCGGCGCGTGGCGGCCCAACCGCGAGCGCCGGCGGCAATCGAGTTCGTCACGAAGGGGAGGGCGCACATGCGCCGCGCATCCTGTTTGTTTCTGCTCGCGTGCCTGTTGCTCGCCAGCGCCGGAGTTCGCGCGCAGGCATGCGTGGGGTTCACCGATGTACCGTCGTCCTCGCCATACTGTCCCAACGTCGAGTGGCTGAAGAACCGCGGCATCACACTCGGCTGCTCGTCCACGACGCTCTATTGCCCGAATGACGCGGTCACGCGCATATCGATGGCGGCGTTCATGAACCGGCTTGGACGCGCGCTTGCGGTCGAGCCGCTGTTCGTAGAGCAAACCACGGGCGCGATACCGCTGACGTCCGGACCGCCGGAAATGCGTTGCATCACCGCGGATACCGCGGCGACCAACTACCCAAGGGCCGTGTCGGTCGTGGGCGCGATGAGCGGCCTCGCGGATGCGAATGCCGTCGCGTGGCGGGCCGTGATCCATTTCAGCACGGATGCGGGCGCGACGTGGCAGAGCGCCAACGGGTTCGGCGGAATGCGCGCATCGTCCGTCGCCAGCGTATGGTCCAACGTGGCGTTCGAGACGCGCTTCGACCTCGACCCGGGCACGACGTATCGTTTTGCCGTCGGCATCCTGCGCGACGACATCCTCGTCTCCACGGGCAACCTGGCCGATGCCCGCTGCCAGCTCACCGCCGCCGTCGTCAACCGCAATGGCACGGCGTCGCCCTACGACGCCGCAATCGCCGTCCGCACCGGGAGCGCACCATGACCGGGTGGATCGCCAGATTCGCGTTGTGCCTCTTCGCGGCATGGGCAATGGCTCCGCAGGCGAGTGCGCAGGATTGCGCTGGGTTCGCGGACGTGCCAGCCGCCTCGCCGTTTTGCCCCAATGTCGAGTGGTTGAAGAATCGAGGGGTCACCATCGGTTGCACGTCCACCTCGGCGTACTGCCCC
>CAZIZD010000177.1:0-8538 GCA_964543615.1 uncultured Alcaligenaceae bacterium
GGCCCCCGGGAGAGAACCTTCGATTATATCGAACCGGCCAACCCCGCCTAATGCGTGTCCCCAGTCAAGAACGGCGGCAGCGGCGCAAACTCGATCCCCTCCTCCCGCAACGCCTCCGCCTCCTCCTTCGAGGCGCGGCCGCGGATCGCGCGCTTCTCCGCCTCCTCGTAGTGGATCTTGCGCGCCTCCTCGGGGAAGCGCTCGCCCACGTCCTCGGTGTTGCGCACCATCTCGCGCAGCGAGGCCAGGAGCTCGGGCGGCAGGCCCATTGCGGCGTGCGTCGGCGCGTCGGCTTTCGCCGCGGCAGCAGGCTTCGCCGGCGCCTGCTTGCTCACGTGCACCTTGGCCGACGGCACGCGCTCGACCTGGTGGTCGTCGCACATCGGGCAGCTCACGAGCTTGCGCTGCTGCTGGTCGGCAAACGCCTCGCTCGAGGCGAACCAGCCCTCGAAGCGATGGCCGTGCGCGCACTGGAGCTCGAAGATGATCACGCGGTCTTCTCCAGGCGCCACTCCTGGTACTTCACGCACGCCACGCACCCGGCGACGATCGACGCGAACGCAAGGATCGAGCCGATCGCAAGGGTCGAGATGCCCGTGAGTCCCTGCCCGATGGTGCAGCCCAGCGCGGTCACGCCGCCGAAGCCCATCAGCACGCCGCCGGCCATGTGGTTGGCCACGTCCTCGACCGAGCCGAAGCCTTCCCAGCGGAACGTTTTCGAGGCGAGCGCGTAGGCGAGCGATCCGGCGATCATGCCCAGCACGCCGGCGATGCCGAAGGTGAGGATGCGCGAGGTGTCGCTCCAGAACATGAGGAGCTCGAGCGTGTACGCGACGGGTGCGGTGAAGCTGAACGACTCCATGCGGCCCGAGTTGGTCGCGACGAACTTTTCTTCCAGCGTATTGGGGTCCTCGGCCAGGTAGCCGACGTTGCCCGAGATGTACCAGCCGCCGACGATGACCAGGCCCACCACGATGCCGCCGATGACGAGCTCCTTGGTCGTGCGGAACTCGCGGTCCTTGAAGACGTAGACGAGCAGCAGGGCCGCGACCACGAACGGGAGCCACAGCTTGGCAGCGCCCAATCCGAAGGCGGCGGCGAGCGCGGGCAGGTCGGAGGTGGCGGCGCCGAGGCCCGAGACGTCGAAGCGCCAAGGGTCGAGTCCGCTGGTGCGCCACACCGCGAAGATCCCGCGCAGGGTCATGTACGCGGCCACGCCAAGGAAGATCAGGACGATCCACGACTTGAGGTTGCCGGCGCCGGCGCGGATGAGCGTCTTGCTGCCGCATCCCGAGCTCAAGGTCATGCCGAAGCCGAACAGGAAGCCGCCGACGATGGCCGACACCCACGCGACCTTGGGGGCGGTGTAGATGGACTTGGCGAAGTCGACCAGGCCTAGGGCGCTTAAGACCCCGGCGCCGGTGATGGACGTAGCGATAGCGAGCACCCACATACGCATGCGCCGCCAGTCGCCGAAGTTCACGACGTCGGTGACGGCCCCCATGGTGCAGAAGTTCACGCGGTTGGCGACGGCGCCGAAGATGAAGGCGAGCGCGAACGCGAGTCCCGCGACCAGGAGGGGAAGGTGGGCAACGGCCTTGGCGTCCATGGCGGATCGATTATCCCATGCAGGGCAACCCCTCATTTCGGGCTAACCCCGTCCGGGCGCAACCCCCGTTTGCAGGGGTGCGGGCCGCGCGTGCGGCTGACATCCCAAAGAGGAAACGAACATGTCCATCGACTTCATGCGCAGGCGGATGCTGGCGGCGGCGTTCGCGATCGCGGGCCTAGCGGCCGGCGGCGCCATGGCGCAACCGACGCAACCGATGTCCGTGCCGGCATTCGTGAAGAGCCGTCTCGTGCAGGTCGACGTCTACGATCGCAACGACGGCCGCGCGCTGCCGGTGTACCAGAAGGACGGGCGGCATTACATCGAAGGCGTGCCGGGACACGAGTACGCGGTGCGCATCCGCAACTGCACCGGGGGTCGCCTGCTGGTCGTCACCAGCGTGGATGGCGTCAACGTGATCTCGGGCGATACAGCGGCGCCGTCGCAGTCGGGCTACGTGCTCGAGCCGTGGGGCTCGGTCGAGATCGCGGGATGGCGAAAGAGCCTTGCGCGCACGGCGGCGTTCTACTTCACCGATCTCGGCGACTCGTACGCGGCGCGCACGGGGCGTCCGCAGAACGTGGGGGTGATCGGCGTGGCCGCGTTCGAGGAGAAGAAGGTCCAGCGCATCACGCAGCGCGAGTATGACTATCGCGCGCGCAAGGACTCGGCGGAGATGCCGCGCAGCACCGAGCCGACGGCCGCGGCACCGGCACCGGCGCCGGCATCGGCCCCGCCGGCGCCGACCGAAGGCGCCGCGTCGTCCATGCGCGAGAATTCGCAGCCGATGGCGCGCGACCAGCTCGCAGGGAGCGAAGCGAAGACGCTCGGCAAACTCGGCACGGGTCACGGACGCAGCGAGGATTCGCGCGTGACGGTGACGAGCTTCGAGCGCGCGACGTCGTATCCCGCGGAGACGGTGGCGATCCAGTACGACCGCCGTGACAACCTGCTCGCGATGGGCGTGATCCCGCAGCCGACGCCGTACCTCGCGCGTCGCGAGCCGAATCCGTTTCCCGGGATGCGGTTCGCACCCGATCCGCGGTGAGATCCCTGGTTGGATGACGGGCCCGGCCGCAGGCGCTTCGCGCGCCGGCCCGCCCGTCTTTTGTCATACTCTGCGGGCGATGCCGCCCGCAGACCACGACTCCGACGAAGCGCTCATGCTCGCGTACGGCGCGGGTGAGGCAGGCGCCTTCGACAAGCTCTACGCACGGCACAAGGGCGGGGTCTACCGCTACATCCTTCGCCACTGCAAGAACGCGGGCGTGGCCGACGAGCTCTTCCAGGACGTGTGGATGAACGCGATCCGCGTGCGCGCGAGCTACGCGCCCACCGCCAAGTTCACGACGTGGATCTACACGCTCGCGCACAACCGCCTGGTCGACCACTGGCGCGCGACGGGGCACGTGAAGCTCGCGTCGATCGACGACGACGATGATGGCGAATCGCGCAGCCTGGTCGAGTCGATCCCCGCGGCGGCCAACGACGAGCCCGAGGCGCGCGCATTGTCGGGCGAGCTGGGCGCGCAGCTGCGCGCAGCGCTCGAGTCGCTGCCCGACGAGCAGCGCAACGCGTTCCTGCTGCAGTACGAAGGCGGACTCTCGCTCGCGGAGATCGCGGAGGTCACGGGCGTTGGAACGGAGACGGTCAAGAGCCGGTTACGCTATGCCACATCGAAGTTGCGAAGTACGTTGTCCGGAGTGAGGCAGGCTTGGAAATGAACGAGCGCGACCCGAAACTCGAGGAGGCCCTGCGCGCGCATCTGCGCGAGGAGCCGCCGTCGGCGCTCGATGCGAAGATCCTCGCGGCCGCGCATCAGGCGGTTGCGAGCGGTCCGCGCAAGGCGGGCTCCGAAGCGACGCGTCCGCAACGCTGGTGGATGCCGCTGGCCGCGGCCGCGGCGATCGGCGTCATCGCGATCGGCGTGGTGCAGCAGATGCCGAAGGATTCCGCGATCGACGCGACGTCGGTGACGAGCGCGCCGGTGCCTGCGCCGGTGCCTGCACCCGCGCCGAAGATCGCGGAGAAGGTCGCACCCTCTGCCGAGCAGGCGCCCGCGTCCGCCGTCGCACCGATGCAACAGCCGGCGCCAACGCAACAGCCTGCGCCGGCGAGCACGCCCGCAGCGGTACCCGCGCCCGCTCCCGCGCGCGATGCGAGCGCGATGCCCAAGAAGCAGAAGGAAGCGGAGATGGCGCGCAGCACGGAGCCCAGCACGGCTTCGCCGCCGCGTGCGGTCCCGCCTCCGCCTGCGGCAGCACCAGCCCCCGCGCCCGCCGCCGCCCCTCCTGCGAGCACCGGGCTCTTCGCCTCCCGCGAGAACAAGGCCGTGGCCGAGCCTGCGCCCTTCCCCGCGTCACCACCGCCGCTGTTGCAGAAGACCGAGACCGCGTCCGCGGAAGCGAAACGCGACGAGCCCAGGGAAGCGCAGCTCGCCGACGCGCGCAAGGATACGTTCGCGAATCGCCAATCCTCGGCCGCCGCAGGCGCGGCCGCTCCTGTTCCGCCGCCTGCAGCCGCACCCGCCGCAGCGCCGCCTGCACCCTCGTTCGCGGCGCGCACGCGTTCACAGGAGAACGCGGGCGCGATCGCGCAGCAGAGCGCCAAGGCCGGCAGCGAGTACGACGCACTCGCGCGCGATCCCGACGCATGGATCGTGCGCATCAGGAAGCTTCGCGACGAGGGCAACACCGCGCAGGCCGTGCGCGAGTTGCGCGAGTTTCGCGCGCTCGTGCCCGATGCCGAGCGCAAGCTGCCGCAGGATCTAAAGAGCCTGCAGCCGTAGCACGAGCTTGCGGATCGGCGACGGCAACGCCGCCTGCAGCGCCTCCTGCGGCGCGAGCCACGTGGTGTTCGGTTGGGCGACGCTCTGCGGCCACGCCGGCGCGGCGCATCGCACCGGATGCATCGTCAGCGTGTAGTGCGTGAAGCCGTGCTCGATGGGCGGCATCGATTCGCGCACGTCGACATCCGCCTCGAATCGCGAACGCGCGAACGCGCGAACGTCCTCGTCCATGGCGCATTCGGGCAGCGACACGAGGCCGCCCCAGATGCCGCTCGCGGGACGCTTTTCGAAGAGTATCGTGCCGTCGCGCTCGATGACGATGAGCTTCACGTCGCGATGCGGCAGTGCTTTCGCCGGGCGCGGCGCAGGAAGCTCATCGATGCGATGCTCGATGCGCGCGATGCAGTCCTCGTGCACGGGACACATGTCGCAGCGCGGGCGCGAGCGCAGGCACACCGTCGCGCCGAGGTCCATCATGCCTTGCGTGTAGACCTCGATGCCATCCTCGGTTTGGTCATCCGGCACGAGCGACTCGGCGACCTTCCACAGCGCGGCCTCGACCCTGGGCGCGCCGGGCCAGCCTTCGATCGCGCGATGGCGCGCGAGCACGCGCTTGACGTTGCCGTCGAGGATGGGATTGCGCTCGCCGTAGGCAAAGGCGGCGATGGCCGCCGCGGTGGAGCGGCCGATGCCGGGCAGTGTGGCGAGCGTGGCGGCGTCTGTCGGAAACGCACCGCCGTGCTTGTCCATGATTTCGACGGCGGCCGCGTGCAGATGATGCGCGCGGCGGTAGTAGCCGAGCCCGCTCCACAGCGCGAGCACGTCGTCGAGCGGCGCGCGCGCAAGCGACGCGACGTCGGGAAAGCGTTCGAGGAATCGCGCGTAGTACGCGAGCACCGCAGCGACCTGCGTCTGCTGCAGCATGATCTCCGACAGCCAGATGCGGTACGGATCGCGCGTGTCCTGCCACGGCAGCCCGCTGCGGCCGTGGCGGCGCTGCCACGCGACGAGACGCGCCGCGAAGCTCAACGCATGCCGAGGCGCTGCTTGGCCTTGCCCGCGGCTTCCGACTGCGGGTACTTGGCCATCAACTCTTCGAGCGTCTTGCGTGCCGAGGCGTTGTCGCCCATCTCGGACTGCGAGCTCGCGATCGAGAGCAGCGCATCGGGCACCTTCGGACTGTCGGACCAGGTCTGGATCAGCGTGCGCTGCGTCGCGATCGCGCTTCGGTAGTCCTTGCGCGCGAACTGCGCGTTGCCCACCCAGTACTGCGCGGACGACGCGAGGAGGCTGCGCGGATACGTCTTGACGAACCCCTGGAAGGACGCAATCGCGCCGTTGTAGTCGCCGCGCTTGAACTGGTCGAGTGCCGCGTCGTAGACCTTTTGCTCCTGCGCGGTGACGGGCAGTATCGGCTGCGCCGCCGCGGTGGGCGGAGGCGGCGACGCACTCGTCGCCTGCGGATTGGGCGCGGCGCCCGGGGTCGCATTCATGTCCAACGACGGCGGCACCGGCATGCCCACGCCGCCTGCCGCGGGTGCCGCCGCCGTCTCCATCTTGCGCAGGCGCGAATCGAGGTCGACGTAGAGGTCGCGCTGGCGTTTCTGCTGCTCGTTGATCTCGTAGGTCAGGACCTCGATCTGGCCACGGATCTTGGCGATGTCGGACTTGATGCCTTCGAGGTCGCGCAGTAGGTCGAAGCCCAGCTGCTTGCTCTGCTGCTCGAGCGTGACGATGCGCGCGTCGAGCTGCTTGGCGAGGCCGTCGAGGCGCGCCTGCGTGGCGGCGATCTGCTTGCGCGCCTCCTCGTCGTCGAACATGCCGGCGTGGGCAGGCGCGGCGAGCAGCGGCAGCGCCGCCAGCGCGAGCGCCACGGCGACGCGGCTTAGGCCCAATCCACCGGCCGCACGGGCCGACCTGCGAGCGAGGGAGGCAGCGTTCATTCGCCGGCGTAAATGATGTCGACGCGGCGATTCTCCGTCCACGATGCCTCGTCGTGACCCTGGTTGCGCGGCTTCTCCTCGCCGAAGCTCACCGTCTCGACGATGGTCTCCTGCACGCCCATCACGTTCATCATGCGCTTCACCGCATCGGCGCGCTTCTGGCCGAGCGCGATGTTGTACTCGCGCGAGCCGCGCTCGTCGGCGTGGCCCTGCAGCGAGACGCGCGCGTTGCGGTTGGCCTGCAGGTACTTCGCGTGCGCCTCGACGATGGGCTTGTACTGCTCCGACACGGTGAAGCTGTCGAACTCGAAGTAGATGCTGCGCTTGCTCAAGATGTTGTTCGGATCCTTGAGCGGGTTGGCGCCGCTCGCGCTGCCCGTCGCGCTGCCGGTGACGCCGCCCGCCTGGGTGCCGCTGGTGGTTGCGCCGCTCGTGCCGGCGCTGCTCGCGGACGGATCCGCGGCGCCCGACTTGTCCTCGACCGGCGCGGTGGTGGGGGCCGACTGGCATCCGGCGAGAAGGATCGCGAAGAGTGCTGCGATGGTGAGCTTGTTCATGTTGCCTCCACTAATTGGATGAGCGATCCCTATCGCGATCTCTAGCGTGCATAGGGGCCCCACGCCGGCTCGCGCACATCGGCGCCTGCCGAGACGAGGCGTTGCTTCACGCGGCCGTCGGTCGACACCGCGGCGAGTGCGCCGCGTCCTCCCGAATCGTTCGCGTACAGGATGAGCTTGCCGTTCGGCGCGAGGCTGGGGCTCTCGTCGACCGGACCGCTCGTGAGAATCTGCATCTGCCGCGATCCAAGGTCCTGGATCGCGATCTGGAAACGGTTGCCGTCGCGGCGCACGAACACGAACGACTTGCCGTCGGGCGTGGGCCGCGCCGACACGTTGTACGTGCCGTCGAAGGTGAGGCGCTCCACCGTGCCGCTGCCGAGGTTCAGGCGGTAGATCTGCGGGCTGCCGCCGCGGTCGGACGTGAACATGAGCGAGCCGCCGTCGGGCGTGAACGCGGCCTCGGTGTCGATGGCGTTCGAGGTCATGACGCGCTGCGCGTTGCCGCCGTCGGCGTTCATCACGTACACCTGCGATCCGCCGTCCTTGGAAAGCGTCACGGCTAGGCGCTTGCCGTCGGGCGACCACGCCGGCGCGCTGTTGCTGCCGCGGAAGTTGGCCACGGCCTGGCGCGAGCCGTTGGCCAGGTTCTGCACGTACACGACGGGCTTCTTCTGCTCGAACGACACGTACGCGATACGCGTGCCGTCGGGCGACCAGCGCGGGGACATGAGGGGCTCGTTGCTGCTGACGATCGACTGCGGATCGGAGCCGTCGGCGTCGGCGACGAGGAGCTGGAAGCGCGGACCCGTCTTGGTGATGTACGCGATGCGCGTGCTGAAGACGCCCCGGTCACCGGTGAGCTTCTCGTAGATCACGTCGGCGATCTTGTGCGCGGTGGCGCGGAACTGCGCGGGCGTGACCGTGTAGGTCATCGCGGTGAGGAGCGAGCGCTTGACCACGTCCATCAGCGCGAAGCGCACTTCGACGCGGCCATCGGGCAGTGGCTGCATCGAGCCCACGACCACGGCGTCGGCGCCGCGGCCCTTCCACACGTCGGCCTGGATGTCCTCGGCGCGCACGGGGCGTGGCGTCACGCCGTCGGTGTTGACGAGGCGGAACATGCCCGAGCGCTGGAGGTCGGCGCCCACGATGCCCGAGACCCCGAGCGGGAACGCGGACTCGCCGCCGAACGGCACGATGGCGATGGGAATGGCCGTGCCTGCACCGCCGACGATCTCGATGGTCAGCTGGGCGCGGGCGGAAAGCGAGAGGAGGGACAGCGCGACGACCGCGAAGACGTGGCGCAGCGAGCGGTGCATGCGGGTTCGTGTGATGTTGGGTTGAATTATAACGAACGTACTACGGTCGCCCTCGTTGACCGCGGGTGCGCGCCGATAGTTCAATGAGGTTCAAATGAGGCTCGATTGGGTTCGATGAGGTTCGATGGGTTTCAATGCGGCGCCACCGCCGCGGCCATGCCGAATGCGTTGGTGATGCGATCGGCGACGCGGCGCGCCTCGTCGCGGTCCGGGTACGGCCCCAGGTACACGCGATAGAGCCCTCCGGCCTCGCGGACGCGCGGCTCGACCTTGGCGTCGGCGAGCTGCGACTGCACGTGGGCGAGGAAATTCTGGGCGT
>CAZIZD010000177.1:8548-9071 GCA_964543615.1 uncultured Alcaligenaceae bacterium
GGGCGTTGGCGTAGTTCTGGAAGGCGCCGAGCTGCACCGCGAAGCCTCCCGCGGTGGTGGGCGTGGCGGGCATGGCCACGGGGACGGGCGGCACCGGCTCGGCGCGCGTCACGGGCGGCAGCGCCGGCGCGGCCGCGAGCACCGGGGCGTCGCCCGGGATGATGGCCTCGACCTCGACCATGCCGCTGCCCGGTCCCGCGATGCCCACGCGATACGCCGCGGCATAGGACAGGTCGATGATGCGGCCGTGCAGGAACGGCCCGCGATCGTTGACGCGCACGACCGCGCTCTTGCCGGTCGCCACGTTGGTGACCTTGGCGTACGAGGGCAGGGGCAGGGTCGGATGCGCCGCGGTCATCGCGTACATGTCGTAGGTCTCGCCGATGGAGGTCTTCTGGCCGTGGAACTTGCGGCCGTACCAAGAGGCCACGCCCTTCTCCTTGTACTTCCGCAGCGAAGTGGCGGGCACGAAGTCCTGGCCGAGCACGGTGTAGGGACGGTTGGCGAAGCGATGCAGCGGCTC
>CAZIZD010000178.1:0-9041 GCA_964543615.1 uncultured Alcaligenaceae bacterium
GCAAGATCGGCGACGGCAAGATCTTCGTCACGTCGGTCGAGCAGGTGATCCGCATCCGCACCGGCGAGTCCGGCGACGCGGCCGTCTAGGAGAGGAGAACATCATGTCGCTCATGCGTGACTTCCGCGATTTCGCGGTCAAGGGCAACGTCATCGATCTCGCGGTCGCGGTGATCATCGGCGCGGCGTTCGGCAAGATCGTCGACTCGCTGGTCAAGGACATCATCATGCCCGTGATCGGGCGCGTGTTCGGCGGGCTCGACTTCTCCAACTACTACATCATGCTGGCGTCGCCGCCCACGGGCTACAACGGCCCCATGACGTACGAGGCGCTCACCAAGGCGGGCGTGCCGCTGCTCGCGTACGGCAGCTTCGTGACGCAGGTGATCAACTTCCTCATCCTCGCCTTCGTGATCTTCTGGATGGTCCGGCAATTCGCTGCGGCCAAGGCCCGCCTCGATGCCGCCCCTGCGCCCGCCGCGCCGCCGGGGGAGGACGTCGTGCTGCTGCGGGAGATACGCGATCTTCTCAAGAGCCGCTGACGGCGCAGCGCTCCTCGCCTGCATCCTCGCGGCTGCCGTCGCTCACGCCGCGCTGCCCGTCGCGCCGCAACTCTTCGCGGGTGGATTCGGCGCACCCATCGAGATCGTCGCGACCGGGCAGGGCCCGGGGCAGGTCTACGTCGTCGAGCAGTCCGGCATCGTCCGCATCGTGCGTGGCGGTGTCTCGTCGGCTGCGCCGCTGCTCGACATCCGCGCGCTCGTGTCCTACGGTGGCGAGCGCGGTCTCCTCGGCTTCGCGCTGCATCCGCTGTTCGCCGACAACGGCCGCTTCTTCGTGAACTACACGCGCGCCGGCGACGGCGCGACGGTCGTCGCCTCGTTCACGGTGAGCGCGGGGAACCGCGACATCGCGGACCCGTCTTCCCGGCGCGAACTCCTCGTCATCCCGCAGCCCTTCGAGAACCACAACGGCGGCGCGCTGCGCTTCGGTGCCGACGGCTACCTTTACATCGGGATGGGCGACGGCGGCAGTGCGAACGACCCCGGTAACCGGGCGCAGGACCCGCAGGACCTGTTGGGCAAGATCCTGCGCATCGACGTGGACGGGTCCGTCCCGTACGCGATCCCGCAGGGCAACGCGTTCGCGACGAGTGCCTTGGGGCGTCCGGAAATCTGGGCACTGGGTGTACGCAATCCGTGGCGGTTCAGCTTCGATCGCGCGACCGGCGATCTCTACATCGGCGACGTGGGGCAGGGCGTCGTGGAGGAAATCGACTTCGTCGCGCGCGGGACGCCGTCGGGACTCAACTTCGGATGGCGCGTGATGGAAGGCAACCGATGCACGGGGCTGGGTGGCGGTGCCCCGTGCGGGTCGGCGGGGTTCACTCCTCCGGTGGCATCCTACGACCACGGGCAGGGGTGCTCCGTGACCGGCGGCGTGGTGTACCGGGGCAGCGCGGTGCCCGTCATGCAGGGCCGGTACGTGTACGGCGACTTCTGCACCGGGCGCATCTGGGCGCTGAGCCGCGACCGCAACCTGCAGTGGCAGAGCGAAGTCCTGCTCGACACAGGTCACCAGATCGCGACCTTCGGCGAGGACAGCGCCGGCGAGGTCTACTGGTCCGACCTCAGGAGCGGCAACATCTATCGCCTCGCCTCCAAGCCGTCGGCACCGGTGGCGATCGAGTACTTCAACGCCGCGCTCGGGCACTACTTCGTCACCGCGTTTCCCGAGGAGGCGGCGGCGCTCGACGCGGGCGCGCTCGGCGGCGCGTGGCGGCGCACGGGATTCGCGTTCCAGGTCGCAGGCGTGGGCGATCCGGGCGCGGACGTGTGCCGCCTGTTCGGCACGCCCGGCATCGGACCCAACACGCACTTCTACACGGGCGACGCGCAGGAATGCACGAGCCTGCGCGCGAATCCCCTGTGGACCTTCGAGGCGATGGCGTTTCGCATGCGCCTGCCCGCGAGCGACGCCTGCCCGCCCGGCACGCGCCCGGTCTATCGTCTCTACAACAACCCCGCGACCCTGGCCGCCGTGAACCATCGCTTCACCGTGGATGGGCCGACGTACGAGGCGATGCGCGGGCAAGGCTGGATCGGCGAGGGCGTTGCGTTCTGCGCGCCCGGCTGACGAGTCTCCTTCCGGTAGAATGGGGCGGTCTCGCCACGGTCGCCCTCTCGAAGGACCGGTGCGGGCGTCAATCACCGGAGGCACCCCATGAACACCACGAAGTCGCTTTGCGCGCTCGCGGCCGCCGTGCTGGCCGCCTTGTCGGCGCCGGCGCTGGCCGACGTCACGATCGGCGTGACCATCTCCACCACTGGTCCGGCCGCATCGCTCGGCATCCCGCAGAAGAATACGATCGAGCTCCTTCCGGCGACGATCGGCGGCGAGAAGATCAACTGGATCGTCCTCGACGACGCGTCGGACACGACCAAGGCCGTCACCAACGCGAAGAAGCTCGTCACCGAGGATAAGGTCGACGTCATCGTCGGCTCGTCCACCACGCCCGCGTCGCTCGCGATGCGCGAGGTGGCGGTCGACACGCAGACGCCGATGATCTCGCTCGCGGCTTCCGCCGCCATCATCAACCCTGCCGATCCCAAGACCCGGTGGATCTTCAAGACGCCGCAGAACGACGCCCTCATGGCCGACGCCATCGCGGTCAACATGAAGGCCAACGGCGTGAAGACGATGGGCTACATCGGCTTCGCCGACGCCTACGGCGACGGCTGGCTCGCCGAGATGCGCCGCTCGGCGCAGACCGCGGGCATCAAGATCGTCGCGGAGGAGAAGTACAACCGCAACGATCCGTCGGTGACGGGCCAGGTGCTGAAGCTCATCAGCGCCAAGCCGGACGCGATCCTGATCGGCGCCGCCGGCACGCCGGGCGCGACGCCCCAGAAGGAGCTCGCCGCGCGCGGCTACAAGGGCAAGGTCTACCAGACGCACGGCGTGGGCAACGCCGACTTCCTGCGCGTCGTGGGCAAGGACGGCAACGGCGCGATCCTGCCGATCGGACCGATGCTCGTGTACGAGCAGCTGCCGGATTCCAATCCGGTCAAGAAGACGTCCGCCGAGTACGTTGCGAAGTACGAGCAGAAGTTCGGCGTGCGCGCGACGTTCGGCGGGCACCTGTACGACGCGTACCTGCTGCTCGCGCAGGCGATCCCGCAGGCGCTGAAGTCCGCCAAGCCGGGCACGCCGCAGTTCCGCGCGGCGCTGCGCGACGCGCTCGAGAATTCCAACGTTACCGGCGTGCACGGCGTCTTCGTCATGAACGCTAACGATCACAACGGGCTCGACAATCGCGCGCGCGTGATGATCACCATCGACGACGGCAAGTGGAAAGTCGTGAAGTAGAGGTCGCCAAGGGTCGTTGACGCCGCCGACCGCCGGGCCCCGCCCGGCGGTTTGCCGTTGGAGAGCGCGTGGATTTCACGATAGCCGCACTACTCACGCAGGACGGCATCACGAACGGTGCGATCTACGCCCTGCTCGCGCTGGCGCTCGTGCTGGTGTTCACGGTGACGCGCGTGATTTTCGTGCCTTCCGGCGAGTTCGTCGCGTGGGGAACGCTCACGCTGGCGGGATTGCAGCTCGGCAAGGCGCCCGGGATCGTGGGCCTGCTCGTGGGCATGGCGATCCTGGCGGGCGCCATGGAGGCGTGGGACGCGTTGCGCGCGAACGAGGCGCGGCGCCTGCCGCGCGCGCTCCTCCTGTGGTCGGGCACGCCGCTCGCGATCGCGGGACTCCTGTGGTTCCTCGCGCCGATGATGCTCCCGCTGCCGCTGCAGGTGCTGCTCACCCTCGCGGCGATCACCGCGCTGGGTCCGCTGCTCTATCGCGTGGCGTATCAGCCGGTGGCCGAGGCGAGCGTGCTGGTGCTGCTCATCGTCTCGGTCGCGCTGCACTTCGCGATGCTCGGGCTGGGATTGTGGTTCTTCGGCGCCGAGGGCTCGCGCACGCCCGCGTTCACCTCGGCGTCGTTCTCGCTGGGCGCGGTGAACGTGAGCGTGCAGAGCCTGCTGGTGATCGGCACCAGCATCGGTCTCATCGGTGCTCTCGCGCTGTTCTTCGGACGCACGCTCTACGGCAAGGCCCTGCGCGCCACCGCGGTCAATCGTTCGGGCGCCCGCCTGTGCGGCATCTCGCCGCCGTTCGCGGGCGCGCTCACGTTCGCTCTCGCGGCGCTGCTGTGCGCGTTCTGCGGCGTGCTGATCGGACCGATCACCACCGTGTACTACGACTCCGGCTTCCTCATCAGCCTCAAGGGCTTCGTCGGCGCGATCATCGGCGGCCTTGCGAGCTATCCGATGGCGGCGGCCGGGTCGCTCCTGGTCGGGCTCATCGAGTCGTTCTCGTCGTTCTGGGCGAGCGCCTTCAAGGAAGTGATCGTGTTCACGCTGATCATTCCGGTGCTGCTGTGGCGCAGCCTCACCACGCATCATCACGAAGACGAGGAATAGAGGCGTGCTCCAGCGTGCCGGCCTGGTCCTCTTCCTTCTCGCGCTGGCGGCTGTCCCGCTCGCCGCGCCGCAGTTCTACGTCACGCTCGGCAACTACATCGGCCTCTACAGCATGGTGGCGCTCGGCCTCGTGCTGCTCACCGGGGTGGCGGGGCAGACGTCGTTCGGGCAGGCGGCCTTCGTCGGGCTGGGCGCCTATACCTCCGCGTACCTCACGACGCACTACGGCGCGTCGCCCTGGGTCACGCTCGCGGTCGGTATCGCCATCACCGTTCTGGTCGCCCTGTTCCTCGGGTTCATCACGTTGCGCATGAAGGGACATTACCTTCCGCTCGCGACCATCGCATGGGGCATCAGCCTCTACTACGTCTTCGGCAACCTCGAGATGCTCGGCGGCCACACGGGCATGACGGGCATCCCGGCGCTCTCCATCGCCGGCTTCGAGCTGAAGGACGAGCGCCGCTACTTCTTCCTCATCTGGGTCCTCGTGCTCGGCGCGTTGTGGGCCACGCACAACATCCTCGACTCGCGACCCGGGCGTGCGATCCGCGCGCTCAAGGGCGGGCTCGACATGGTCGAGGCGTTCGGCGTCGACGCGGCGCGGCTCAAGATCGTCGTGTTCGTCTACGCCGCGCTGCTCGCCTGCGTCTCCGGTTGGCTGTATGCCCACTTGCAGCGCTTCGTGAATCCGACACCCTTCGGCATCAACCAGGGCATCGAGTACCTGTTCATGGCGGTCGTGGGCGGCGCAGGCAGCGTGTGGGGCGCGGTGCTCGGTGCCACGATCATCACGCTGCTGAAGCAGGTGCTGCAGGACGTGCTGCCGGGGCTATTGGGGCGCACCGGCAACTTCGAGCTCGTCGTGTTCGGCATCCTCATGGTGCTGCTGTTGCAGTTCGCGCGCGATGGCGTGTGGCCCTGGGTCGCGCGCCTGCTGCCGCGGCCTGCGCCCGCGCCGGTCCCGGATGCCGAGCCGCTGCCCGTGCGCGAGCGTGTTTCTCCGGACGGACCGCTGCTGCGGGTCATGCATGCGCGCAAGCAGTTCGGCGGACTGGTGGCGGTCAACGATCTCTCCTTCGATATCCGCGAGGGCGAGATCATGGGCCTCATCGGCCCCAACGGCGCCGGCAAGAGCACGACGTTCGCGCTCATCTCGGGGGCGTTGCCGCTCACCTCGGGCGACGTCCGGCTCCGCGACGCGAGCATCGGCAGCCGGCCGCCTTACGAAATCGCGCGCCTGGGCCTGGGCCGCACGTTCCAGCACGTGAAGCTGATTCCCGGCATGAGCGTGCTCGACAACGTCGCCATAGGCGCGTACCTGCGCGGATCGAGCGGCGTGGCGAGAGCCGCGCTCAATCTCGATCGCGCCGAGGAGGCGCGCACCAAGGCCGAGGCCGCGCGTGCGATCGCGCGCGTCGGTCTTGCCGATCACGCGTTCGACGCGGCGGGCAGCCTCGCGCTGGGGCAGCAGCGCATCGTGGAGATCGCGCGCGCGCTCGCATCCGATCCCACGCTGCTGCTGCTGGACGAACCCGCGGCGGGATTGCGCTTCCTCGAGAAGCAGGAGCTTGCGCGACTCCTGCGTGCTCTCAAGGCGGACGGCATGACGATTCTGCTCGTCGAGCACGACATGGACTTCGTGATGGGCCTCACCGACCGTCTGGTCGTGATGGACTTCGGCGAGAAGCTGGCCGAGGGCGTGCCGGCGGAGATCCAGCGCAACGAGGCGGTACGCGAGGCGTACCTGGGGGGCGTGACGTGAGGAACTGCATGAACCACGGAGAGCACGAAGAGCGCGGAGGACGTCTTTCTCCGTGGCCTCCGTGCTCTCCGTGTTGAAGGACGCCCGATGGCTTTCCTGCTCGAGGTCCGCGAGCTGTGCGTGGCGTACGGCAAGGTCGAGGCCGTGCACGACGTTTCCCTGCAGGTGGAGGAGGGGAGCATCGTCTCGGTGATCGGTCCGAACGGCGCCGGCAAGACGACACTCCTGGGCGCCGTCATGGGCACGCTTCCCGCGCGAGGCTCGATCGTTTACGACGGCCGCTCCATCGGCCGGCTTACCGTCGAGCAGCGGGTGGCCGAAGGGCTCGTGCTGGTGCCCGAGAAGCGCGAGCTCTTCGGCTCGATGTCGGTGGAGGACAACCTCACGCTCGGCGCGTTCGCGCGCATGCGCCGTGACCGTCACGCGATGCGTGCGCTGGACGACGTCTACGCCCGCTTTCCCCGCCTTCGCGAGCGGCGCGCGCAAGACGCGGGCACGCTCTCCGGCGGCGAGCGCCAGATGCTCGCCCTCGGGCGCGCGCTCATGGCGCGGCCGCGCCTGCTCATGCTCGACGAACCCTCGCTTGGGCTCGCGCCGCTGATCGTCCGCGAGATTTTTGCCATCGTCTCCGAGCTCAAGAGCGCGGGGGTATCGGTTCTCCTCATCGAGCAGAACGCGCGCGCCGCGCTCCAGGTGTCCGATCGCGGCTACGTGCTCGAGACGGGCGAGTGCGTCATCGAAGGCCCGAGTGCGGACCTCGCCGCGAATCCGCGCGTCGCGGCGACGTATCTCGGGGCCGCCGCGGCAGAAAGCTGAACACGTCCGTCAAGTTTGATTTCGGCCGTTTCGGCCCCAGAATACGAGACTGATCCCTCGAAAGCTTCCCTTGAACGACCTCTCCGTACCCCTGCTCGCCGACGGCGTCCTGGCCGACGCCGAGCATCTCCTGCTCGCTCCCGCCGGCCTCGACCAGGCGGCGCTGTCGCGCGTGCTTGCCGACATCCACGCCCACGACGTCGACTTTGCCGACCTCTATTTCCAGCATGCGCGCTTCGAGGGCTGGAGCCTCGAGGAGGGCATCGTGAAGTCAGGGTCGTTCAATATCGATCGTGGGGTCGGCGTGCGTGCGGTCTCGGGCGATCGCCAGGCGTACGCCTACTCCGACGACATCTCGCTCGCGGCGCTCGGCGAGGCGGCACACGCGGTGCGGGCCATCGCGCGCTCCGGCACGACGGCCAGCACGCCGCTTGGCGAGCGTGGCCGTGCCCGCGCGCTCTATGCCTCGACCGATCCGGTCGGGACGCTGGGCGAAGCGGAGAAGGTCGCGCTGCTCGAGCGGCTGGAGCGCATCGCGCGGGCGCGCGATCCGCGCGTGACCCACGTGATGGCATCGCTTGCGGGCGAGCACGAGACGATCCTCGTCGCGCGCAGCGACGGCGTGGTGGCCGCCGACGCGCGGCCGCTGGTGCGCATGTCGATCACCGTGATCGCCGAGGAGAACGGCCGACGCGAGCAGGGCTATGCCGGCGGCGGCGGGCGCTTCGATTACGCCTACTTCACCGACGAGGTGCTGACGCGCTACGCGAGCGAAGCCGTGGCACAGGCGGTGCTCAACCTCTCTGCGCGCGAGGCGCCCGCCGGCAACATGACCGTCGTGCTCGGCCACGGATGGCCCGGCATCCTGCTGCACGAGGCCATCGGGCACGGCCTCGAAGGCGACTTCAACCGCAAGGGCACCAGCGCCTTCTCCGGCCGGGTCGGCAAGCGCGTCGCGTCCAAGGGCGTGACGGTCGTCGACGACGGCACCATCGCGCGCCGGCGCGGCTCGCTCAACATCGACGACGAGGGCAATGCCACGCAGCGCACGGTGCTGATCGAGGACGGCATCCTGCAGGGCTACATGCAGGATCGCGTCAACGCGCAGCTCATGAAGGTACCCGTCACCGGCAACGGCCGCCGCGAATCCTTCGCGCACCTGCCGATGCCGCGCATGACCAATACGATCATGATGCCCGGCGAGCGCGATCCCGCCGAGATCATCGCGTCGGTGAAGAAGGGCCTCTACGCCGCGAACTTCGGCGGGGGCCAGGTCGACATCACGAGCGGCAAGTTCGTGTTCTCCGCGGCGGAAGCGTGGATGATCGAGGACGGCAAGCTCACGTATCCGGTCAAGGGCGCGACGCTCATCGGCAACGGCCCGGAAGTCCTCACGCGCGTGTCGATGGTGGGCAACGACATGGAGCTCGACTCGGGCATCGGCACCTGCGGCAAGGACGGGCAGAGCGTTCCGGTGGGTGTCGGCCAGCCTACGCTGCGCATCGACGGCCTCACGGTCGGCGGCAGCGCGACCTAGCCCGGCCGCCCGGGGACCGGGCCTAGTGCAGCGGTCCGGTCGCCTGCGGCATGACCACTGCGGTGACCGGCGAGGCGTGGTGGCACACGAGCCGCCATCCTGACGGCGTGCGCATGAAGACGTTGGTGGCGGCCGCGGCCTGTGCAGGCCCGCCGGCGACCGACACGTGCTCGATCGCCGACTGCATCGCAAGGCCCACGGTCTCGATCGTGACCACGTTGTCGAGCCGGAACGCGAGCTTCTCGCCCGCAAAGATCTGCTCCCATGTCGCGCGCACGGCGTCGTAGCCGACCACGCGCGCGCCGCCCGGGTGCACGCACACGATTTCCTCGTCGTCGGCCCAGGTGGCCATCATGGCGTCGATGTCCTGCGCCTCGAAGGCCTGGTAGAACGCGAGTGCGGCGTCCTGGGGCGAGGTGTAGATCGCGGTCGTGCGTGCCTTCGGCATGGCG
>CAZIZD010000179.1:0-9031 GCA_964543615.1 uncultured Alcaligenaceae bacterium
TTGCCCGTCGCCGGTTTTCAAGACCGGTGCCTTAAACCGCTCGGCCACGCTTCCTCAAGGTTTCGCCGCGGACCGGCTTGATCCCGGCCCGGGCGGTGGCATATTAGCAGGGCACCGGAGGCCGGACAGAACGCCAACCCTAGTTGAAACCCTTGGCGATTCTGATAGTCTAAGCTGCTGAACGCCCCACCTTGGGGCCTTGAGGAGGCTTTTAGCCATGGATCGCAAGCTCGAACCGGTCATGCCGGGTCGCCAGATGCCGCAACCGATCGACGTGGATGTCGATTACCGGAGAGGCGGCAACGACGCGGTACTGCCCATTTCGCAGAACACCGTTCTGCGCAATACGTACTGGCTGCTCGCCCTGACGATGATCCCGACGATCCTCGGGGCGGTCGTCGGCATGCAGCTCAACTTCTTCGCGTTCTTCAAGTCGTCGCCCATCATGGCGCCGCTCCTGATGTTCGGCCTCATGATCGGCTCGCTGTTCGTCGTCACGGCGCTGCGCAACAGCGTGTGGGGCGTGGTGGCGCTGTTCGGCTTCACGTTCATCGCGGGCCTGGCGCTCACGCCGATCCTGACGGTGGCGCTGGGGTTGCGCAACGGTGGCCAGCTCATCGGCCTCGCGGGCGGGATGACGGCCGCGATCTTCTTCGCGCTCTCGGCGGTCGCCACGATCACCAAGAAGGATTTTTCCTTCATGGGCAAGTTCCTGTTCGTGGGCGTGATCCTGCTGATCATCGCGTCGATCGCGAACCTGTTCTTCCAGGTGCCTGCGGCCTCGGTGGCGCTGTCGGCGATCGCGGTGCTGATCTTCTCCGCGTACATCCTGTTCGACGTGTCGCGCATCGTGCACGGCGGCGAGACGAACTACATCATGGCCACGATGGGCCTGTTCCTCAACATCTACAACATCTTCGTGAGCCTGCTCAACATCCTGATGGCGTTCACGGGCCAGCGCGACTGACCCCGCGACACGCCGGCAAAGGGGCGCTTCGTGCGCCCCTTTTTCATTGCGGGGGGCGGGAGAGTGTTGCGTGCCGCCATCGGCAATCGACTGCCGGATGTTGCAGCGCTATGCGGTGAATCAAAGATCGAGCGCGCCGCGCCGCCTATCGTGGCGCGATTTCCGACAGCGGAGCGCGGTGCGCATGAACCTGGTCAAGACGGCGACGCCCTCCCAGGCCGCATTCGAGAAGACGCCAGGCTGGCTCGACTGGTGTCCGGCGCCGAGCGAGCCGCGGTTTCGCGTGCCGCCGGGCGCGGTCGACGCGCACTGCCACGTCTTCGGGCCGGGCCACGAATTCCCGTTCTCGCCGCGGCGCAAGTACACGCCGTGTGACGCTTCCAAGGCGCAGCTCTTCGCCCTGCGCGATCGCCTCGGCTTCACGCGGAACGTGATCGTCCAGGCCACCTGCCACGGCAGCGACAACCGCGCGATGACCGACGCCTGCCTCGCGTCCGGGGGACGCGCGCGCGGCGTGGCGACCGTCGACCGTGACGTGACCGAACGCGAGCTCGCCGCCCTCGACGCAGCGGGCGTGCGCGGCGTGCGCTTCAACTTCGTCAAGCGCCTCGTCGACTTCACGCCGCGCGACGAGCTCATGGACATCGCGAGCCGCATCGCGCCGATGGGCTGGCACATCGTCGTCTATTTCGAAGCACCGGACCTGCCGGAGCTCGAGCCGTTCTTCGCGGCGCTGCCGACCATCGTCGTGGTCGACCACATGGGGCGTCCGGACGTGACGAAACCTGCCGATGGCCCGGAGTTCGAGCGCTTCGTCCGCTTCATGCGCGACCATCCGAACGTCTGGTCCAAGGTGAGCTGCCCCGAGCGGCTGTCAGCCGCCGGTCCACCCGCGCTCGGCGGCGAACGCGCGCCCTATCGCGACGTGGTGCCGTTCGCGCGGCGCATCGTCGAGACGTTTCCAGACCGCGTGCTGTGGGGCACCGACTGGCCGCATCCCAACCTCAAGGGGCACATGCCCGACGACGGGCTGCTCGTCGACTTCATCCCGGACATCGCGCCGACCGCGGACCTGCAGCGGCGCCTGCTCGTCGACAACCCCATGCGCCTGTACTGGCCCGAGGAGCGCGGACGATGAAAGCGATCAAGGTTGCGCTGGCCGGCGCCGGCGCGTTCGGCATCAAGCACCTCGAGGCGATGCAGAGGATCGACGGGGTCGAGGTCGTCTCTCTCATGAGCCGCGACCTTGCGAAGACGCGCGAAGTCGCGCAGCGCTTCGGCATCGCGCACGTGACCGACGACCTGCGCGAGAGTCTCGCGCTGCGCGAGGTCGACGCAGTGATCCTGTGCACGCCGACCGATCTGCATGCGTCGCAGGCGATCGCCTGCATGGACGCAGGCAAGCACGTGCAGGTGGAGATCCCGCTCGCGAGCAGCCTCGCCGATGCGGAAGGCGTGGTGGCGCGGCAACGCGAGACCGGGCTCGTCGCAATGTGCGGTCATACGCGCAGGTTCAATCCCAGCCACCAGTGGGTGCGCCGGCGCATCACGGCGGGCGAGTTCCACATCCAGCAGATGGACGTGCAGACCTACTTCTTCCGGCGCACGAACATGAACGCGCTCGGGCAGCCGCGCAGCTGGACGGACCACCTCCTGTGGCACCACGCCGCGCACACGGTCGACCTCTTCCGTTACCAGACGGGAGGGGAGATCGTCGCGGCCCACGCACTGCAGGGCCCGATCAGCCCGACGCTCGGGATTGCGATGGACATGTCGATCCAGTTGAAGAGCAGCACGGGGGCGATCTGCACGCTGTCGCTCTCGTTCAACAACGACGGGCCGCTCGGCACCTTCTTCCGCTACATCGGCGACACGGGAACCTACGTCGCGCGCTACGACGACCTGTTCGACGGCAAGGATGCGCGCATCGACGTCTCGGACGTCGACGTGTCGATGAACGGGATCGAGCTGCAGGACCGCGAGTTCTTCGCGGCGATCCGCGAGGGGCGCGAGCCGAACGCCAGCGTGGCGCAGGTGCTGCCGTGCTACCAGACGCTGCACGCGCTCGAGCAGGAGCTTGCGAGGAGCGCGTGAACGCCATACGAGTCACGACCAAGGAGGACGACAGATGATGGCCCCGGACAAGACGCCCTGCATCGAGGGCACGACGATCTTCGACGGCGCGATGGCGCGCAAGGGCTACGCGCTCAACAAGATGTGCTACTCGTTCAACTCGGCGGACAACCGTGCGGAGTTCCTCCGCGACCAGGACGCCTACTGCGCGAAGTTCGACCTCAACGACGAGCAGCGGGCCGCGGTGAAGAGCCTCGACGTCCTGCAGCTCATCGCCGCGGGAGGCAACGCGTACTTTCTCGCCAAGCTCGGGGGGATCTTTGGCCTCGACATGCAGGACATCGGCGCCCAGCAGACCGGGATGACCAAGGAAGCATTCAAGGCCAAGCTCGTCGAAGCGGGAAGGCACTGACATGGCAACGATCGTCGGCGCCGTCAACTGCACGCACGTGCCGTACATCGGCAAGGCCATCGCGCGCAACCTCCAGCAGGACCCGTACTGGAAGCCGTTCTTCGACGGCTTTCCGCCGGTGCACGCATGGCTCGAGAAGGCGAAGCCGGACGTGGCCGTGGTCGTCTACAACGACCACGGACTCAACTTCTTCCTCGACAAGATGCCGACGTTCTCGGTGGGCGCGGCGGCGCAGTACGTCAACGCCGACGAGGGCTGGGGCATTCCGACGCTGCCGCCGTATCCCGGCGATCCGGAGCTCTCGTGGCACGTGATCGAGTCGCTCGTCGCCGACGACTTCGACATCACGATGTGCCAGGAGATGCTCGTCGATCACGCGTTCACGCTGCCGCTCGAGCTCCTGTGGCCGGGACGGCATCCCTGCCCCGTGCGCACGGTGCCGGTGTGCATCAACACCGTGCAGCACCCGCTGCCTTCCGCGAAGCGATGCTTGGCACTCGGACAGGCGATCGGACGCGCGATTGCGTCGTGGCCCGCGGACGTCCGCGTCGTGATGGTCGGCACCGGCGGGCTCTCCCACCAGCTCGACGGGAAGCGCGCGGGCTTCATCAACGCCGACTTCGACCGTCGCTTCGTCGACAAGCTCGTGCACGAGCCGGAATGGGTGACGCAATACAGCATCCCCGAGCTCGTCGAGCTCACCGGCACGCAGGGCGTCGAGCTCCTCAACTGGGTCGCGGCGCGCGGCGCGCTCCTGGGGGACGTCACGCGCGTGCACGCGAACTACCACGTGCCCATCTCCAACACCGCGGCGGGACTGCTGGCCGTGGCGGCCGCCTGAGAAGGGCTTCGGCGGCCGAGCGCGCGGGTGGCTACTCGAACACCGCGATCGACTCGACGTGCGCGGTGTGCGGGAACATGTTGACGACACCGGCGGCGGCGAGCGTGTAACCGCGTTCGTGCACCAGCACGGAGGCATCCCGCGCGAGCGTTCCCGGCGCGCAGCTCACGTAGACGATGCGCCGGAGCGCGCCTGGCGATCCCTTCGCGGGCAGCGCCTTCACGAGCTCCACGGCACCCTCGCGCGGCGGATCGATCAGCGCGCGGTCGAATGTCCCCAGGCTCGCCATCGTGCGATCGGTGTCGGCGAAGAGATTGGCGGCGACGAAGCTTGCGCGATCGGTGAGCCCGTTGGCGGCTGCGTTTTCCTGCCCGCGCTTGACGAGCGCCGCGCTGCCCTCGATGCCCACGGCCTGCGCGCCCAGGCGCGCGATGGGTAGCGTGAAGTTGCCGAGGCCACAGAAGAAATCCGCGACGCGCTCACCCGGTTGCGGGGCGAGCAGCGTCATCGCGCGCCGTACGAGCACGCGGTTGATGGCGTAATTGACCTGCGTGAACTCGGTCGGCGCGAACGGCATGGAGAGCCCGAACTCGGGCAGCAGGTAAGCAAGTGGCGTCGCGCGCCGCAACGGGACCACCGTCGCGGGACCCCCGGTCTGCAGCCAGAACTCGACGCCGTGCGCGTCCTCGAACGCAGCCAGAGCCGCCGTGTCCTCGTCGGTGAGGGGCTCGAGGATGCGCAGGACGAGGGCGTAGACCAGCGTGACGCCGTAATCCCCGGCGACTTCGCCCGCGCTTTCTCCTATGGCCACCTCGATCTGCGGCAGGCGGTCGCGGATCGACAGTCCCGCCACGAGCTCGCGCAGGCGCGGCAGGAGATCGGAAAGCTTGCGGGGGACCACGAGGCACCGCGTCATGTCCGCGACGAAGCTCGACTTGCGCTCGTGGAAGCCCACGAGCACGCCGCCCTTCTTGACCACGTGGCGCACCGACAGCCGCGCGCGGTAGCGGTACTCCCATGCGGGGCCTTCGATGGGAGGCAGCACGACGCCGGGGGTGACGCGCCCGATGCGCGCCAGCGCTTCCTCGAGGGCGCGCTGCTTGGCGGCGATCTGCAGCGAGGGATGCGCGTGTTGCAGCGTACAACCGCCGCACACGCCGAAGTGCGGGCAGCGCGGCTCGACGCGTGAGGCGCTGGGCTTGCGGACTCTCTCGACCCGTGCGGTGAGGAAGGAGGGCTTCTCGCGCGTGACCGCGATGTCGACACGCTCGCCGGTCAGCGCGCCCTCGACGAACGCGACCTTGCCGTCGACGTGGGCGACGCCGCGACCTTCCTGGTCCAGCGATTCGATGACGACGTCCGTGACCACGCCGGCATTGTACCGAGGGGGACCCGGCGGGGGCGCTGCATGGGAGTAAAATTCCCCCATGAAACTGCTCGCGTTCGACACCTCGACGCACTGGCTCACCGTCGCCTGCACCGACGGCGAGCGCTGGGTCGAGCGCGAGGAGCTCGCGGGGCAGGCGCATTCGCAGCGCCTGCTGCCGGTCGTCGACGACGCGCTCCGAGAATGCGGCCTCGCGCTCGCCGATCTCGATGCGATCGCATTCGGCGCGGGTCCCGGATCCTTCACCGGAGTGCGCATCGCGTGCGGGGTCGCGCAGGGGCTGGCCCTCGGTGGCGGCATCCGTCTCGTCCCCGTATCCACGCTGGAGGCGTTGGCCGAAGCGGCGTGGCAAGGGCACGGATGGACGCGCGTTCTCGCGTGTCTCGACGCGCGCATGCGCGAGGTCTACGTCGCGGCGTTTCGCCGCGAGGGCCATGCCTGGGTCGTCGAGCGCGAGCCTGCCGTGTGCAAGCCCGGTGAAGTCGCAGCGATGGCCCGCGACTGGAATGGCGCAGGCGACGGCTTCGCCGTCTATCCCGACCTCCAGTCGCGTCTCGAGCTCGGCGCCATCGATGCCGCGACCATTCCCAAGGCACGCGCGGTGGCGGCCATCGCCTCGCGCCGGGTCGCGGACGGAGAGACCGTTGCGGCGTCCGAGGCGATGCCCCTCTACGTGCGCCATCGCGTGGCCCTCACGACGGCCGAGCGGGACGCCGGCATGAGGCTCTGATGGCGTCGCTGCCGAAGGCACGGGCCGGTACCGTCGACTGGCGGCCCTTGCGCGCAAGCGACGTGACGTACGTGGCCGTGCTCGAGGCGCAGATCCACGCGGCTCCGTGGTCGGCGGTCAACTTCCGCGACGCGCTTGCCGCCGGCTACAGCGCGCTGGTGGGCGAGCGCGAAGGCCGCATCGTCGCCTTTGGCGTGATGATGATGGCGCCGGGCGAGGCGCAGCTGCTCAACCTCTCGGTGGTTCCGGATGCGCGACGCGAAGGACTGGGACGCACGCTCCTGCGCCGCTTCGTCGCGATGGCGGGACGCCTGGGCGCCGCGCAGATCTTCCTCGAGGTGCGCGTCGGCAACGCACCCGCGATCGCGCTGTACGAGGACGAGCGCTTCGTGCGCATCGCGCGCCGCGCCCGCTACTACCCTGCGGATGCCAACGGGGTGCGCGAGGACGCGCTCGTGATGCGACGCGACATCCAGGAACCGGCGTAGTGGCCACGCGCGAGGATGTCCTCGGGGAATTGCACCTGCTTCCGCGGTGGCGCCTTCGCGCGCCGGCCGGCTCGACGGCCGCGGAGCCTGCGGGAGCCGCCGTGGATGCGCCGGCGGACCGCCTCGCGCGCATCGCGCGCTTGCCATGGTCCGCTTTCGCGGCCGACGTGGATGCGTGCACGGCCTGCGGGCTCTGCCGCATGCGCAATAAGACCGTGCCCGGCGTCGGCGACACGGCCGCGGAGTGGCTCTTCGTGGGCGAGGCGCCGGGCGCCGAGGAGGACGCGCGCGGCGAGCCTTTCGTCGGGCAGGCGGGCCGGTTGCTCGACAACATGCTGGCCTCGCTCGGCATGTCGCGCGAGCGCAACGTCTACATCGCGAACGTTCTCAAGTGCCGTCCGCCCAACAACCGCACGCCGGAGCCCCTCGAGGTCGAGGCGTGCCGGCCGTATCTCGAGCGCCAGGTGACGCTCCTCGCGCCCAAGCTGATCGTCGCGCTGGGCCGCAGCGCCGCGTCGCTCTTGCTCGCGAACGATGCATCGATCGCGAGCCTGCGCGGGCGAGTTCACAAGTACCGCGGCATTCCGCTCGTGGTGACGTACCATCCCGCCTACCTGCTGCGCAACCTGCCGGACAAGGCCAAGGCGTGGGAGGACCTGCTGCTCGCGCGCGCAACCGTCGCAAGATCCGCCGTGCTTTGAGCCGCGGCACCGCAGTTCGTCGCAAGCCGGAAGGGGACCGCTTGCCAATGGCGATCCCGCACCCCATATTCCGCGCTGCGGGCCAATATGCGCCCGGGCGCTTCACCGTGGAGGACTCATGCTACGCAAGCTTGCCGCACTGATCGCCGCCGTCGCCGTCGTCTCGCTCTCGGGCTGCGGCTACAACGACCTGCAACGGCAGGACGAAGGCATCAAGGCTGCCTGGTCCGAGGTCGTGAACCAGTACCAGCGCCGCGCCGACCTCGTGCCCAACCTCGTGAACACGGTCAAGGGCTACGCCGCGCAGGAAGCCGACGTGCTCACCGCGGTGACCAACGCGCGCGCGAACGTGGGTGCGATCAAGGCCACGCCGGAGCTCGTCAACGATCCGGCCGCGTTCGCCAAGTTCCAGGCCGCGCAGTCTCAGCTCACGAGCGCGTTGTCGCGCCTGCTGGTCGTGGCCGAGAACTATACCAACTTGAAGTCGGACGCGCTCTTCCGCGACCTGAAGTCGCAGCTCGAAGGCACGGAGAACCGCATCACGGTCGCCCGCAAGCGCTACATCGACTCGGTGCAGCAGTACAACACCACGGTGCGTTCGTTCCCGACCAACCTGACGGCGATGCTGTTCAAGATGGAGGTCAAGCCCAACTTCACCGTCGAGAACGAGGCCGCGGTCAGCAAGCCCCCGTCGGTGGACTTCGGCAAGACGCCGGCGGCGCCGCCCGCCAAGCCGTAACGAAGTGGTCCGCATCCTCGCCGCGTTCGCGGCCGCGTTCTTCATTCCGATCGCGGCCGCGGCGTGGGAGCCCACGACCGGGGGCCTCGCGCCGATTCCGTCCCTGACGGGACGCGTGGTCGACCAGACCGGCACGCTCTCGGGCGCGGATGCGCAGGCGCTCACCGCCAAGCTTGCGGCGTGGGAGCAGAAGACCGGCAACCAGCTCGCGGTGCTCATCGTGCCGAGTACGCAGCCGGAACCCATCGAGGCCTACGCCATCCGTGTCGCGGAGGCGTGGAAGATCGGGCGCAAGGGCCAGGACAACGGCGCGCTCCTCGTCGTCGCGAAGGACGACCGCAAGCTGCGCATCGAGGTGGGCTATGGGTTCGAAGGCTCGCTCACCGACGTCACGTCCAAGCGCATCATCGCCGAGACCATCGCGCCGCTGTTCCGCGAGAACAAATTCGCGCAGGGCATCGATGCGGGGGTCGACCAGATGATCGCGGTGGTCGAGAAGGGCGAGCCGCTCGCGGCGCGTCCGCCGCAGAAGGCGCAAACCCAGAAGTCGCGCGGCTTCTCGATCGACATGCTGCTGCTGCTCGTGCTCGTCGTGGTGCCCGTGATGGGGGCGATACTGCGCCGCATCTTCGGGCGCTTCCTCGGATCGGCGGTCGGCGCGGGTGTCGTCGGCGCCGGCGCATGGGTCGTCGC
>CAZIZD010000180.1:0-8954 GCA_964543615.1 uncultured Alcaligenaceae bacterium
AGCCGCTGCACGGCGAGCTCCATGGACAGGACCCGCTTGTCGCGCACCCACTTGCCGAGCAACACCGACGGATACGCGGCGTCGCACATGAGATCGACGTGCGCACCGCCGTCGGAGAGGCCGATCACGGTGTCCATGTTGCGCAGGAGCTCGGGCATGCGCGCGTCGTTGCTGTTGTAGGCGAGAAAGGTGAACTCGATCGCGAGATCGTCCTCGAGCGTCAGGTCGAGGAAGGTGTCGACGCCGTCGGTGCCGCGCTCCGCCGCAATCGCCGCGACTGTGCGTCCCTCGAGCGCGCTCATCGCGGGGTTCGCGACACTCGCGACCGTGATGCGCCTCCAGTCGCCGTTGAACACCGCCGGGCCGTTCAACGCCTCGCGGAACGTCGCGCGGAAGGCGCGATCGCCGTAGATGCGCGCCTGCTCCTCCTTCGGCTTGTTGAACACGGGATGCCAGCATGGATAGGACGCGAACGTGAACGGCGCGCGCATCGAGATCTCGCGCGTGAACGGCACCGCAGAGATCTGCGGCACCGCGCCGCGTCGCAGGAGCGGCGCGGCCTTGGCCATGATCTCGATGTGCGAGTCCGGGATGTCGTCGCGCTGGAACACCGAGAGCCACGTGACCGGACGCCCGCTCGCGTCGAGCAGGAACTCGAGCAGTGCGTACTCGTCGTCCGACAGCACCGAGGGCTTCTGCGAGAGCGCGACCTCCATGATCCCCTTGCCGCGCCGCCGCAGCAGGCCCGCGTACGTGGCAAGCTCCTCGCGACTCGCCCGCTGGCACGCCAGCGCGCGACCGCCGTAGCCGATGTGCTGCTTGAGGACGCTCGTGGAGATGCCGAGGGCGCCCGCCCCGAGCGCCTCGTCGAGGAGGTCGCGGATGCGCGCCGTCTCTTGCGCGGTGGCCGCGCGCTCCATCGACGCCTCGCCCATCGCGTAGTGACGGAAAGGCGTGAGCGGCGCGAAGAATCCGAGGTTGATGGCCGAGCCGCGGCGTTGCGCGGCGTCCATGTACTCGGGGAACGTCTCCCAGTCCCACGTCACGCCCGCCTTCAGCACGTCGTAGGCGATGCTCTCGACGTTGACGAGATCCTGTGTGGCGACCTCGCGTGCCGACGGCCTGCAGGGGGCGATGCCGACTCCGCAGTTGCCGAGCACCGCGCTGGTGACGCCGTGCCACGAGGAGGGGCCGATCGACGTGTCCCAGCAGATCTGCGCGTCGTAGTGGGTGTGGAGGTCGACGAAGCCTGGGGTCACGACGCGGCCTGCCGCGTCGATCTCACGCCCGGCCGGGCCGAGGTTGTCCCCGATCGCCGCGATGCGATCGCCGACAATCGCGACATCGGCCTTGCGCGCGGGCGCACCTGTCCCGTCGACGACGAGGCCGTTGCGGATCAGGATGTCGAAGGGCACGGCCTTGACCTTTCGGCGATCCCGCGGGCTATCGCAGCGCGACCGTGTCGAACTCCGCCGGCAGCAGTATCTCGAGCCCCTCGAAGTCGGGGCCGTAATCGAGCACGGCGTGCGGGATGCTGGGCGGCTGCGTCCAGCAGCTGCCCTCGCGCATGACCTCGGGCTCGCGGCCGTCGATCTGCACCTTGATCCAGCCCTTGAGCACGTAGATCATCTGGAACACGGTGGCGTGCAAGTGCACGCCGCGCGCGCTGTCGGGACACGGCGGAATCATCTTGACGACGTGCGCGTGCACGAGTCCTCCCGTGGCCTCGGCGATGCCGAGATCGCGATAGCGCGCATAGGTGCGCAGGCCGCCGCCCTTGAAGTCCTCCTCGCCGCGGTAGTGGCTGGCGACGTGCGTCTGCGCGCCGGCGGCCAGCGCCGCGAGCTTGGCGATGAGGCTCGCGTCGGGCGCATGGCCTCGCGCGCCTGGCTTGCCGGGGTCGTTGTCTGCCATGGTCCTTCCCTCCGTTGCGCTCGACGGTGAACGCGATCGTCCACGAGTCCCGTCACGCGCGCCAATACTTTTCCACGATCGAACAGCATCACACGCGGTGATGCCCCGGGCGCGGCCCGAAGCCCTGGAGCCTAGCGCCCCTTGAACTGCGGCGGACGCTTCTCGAGGAAGGCGGCGATGCCCTCCTTGCGGTCCTCGGTTCCGTACACGGCGGTGACGAGGAAGCGCTCGTATTCGATCGCGGACTTCATGTCCATCTGCATGCCGGCACGCACCGCGCGCTTGGCCATGGCGAGGCTCAGCGGCGCGCGCTTCTCGTAGCCCTTGATCATCTTCTTCGCTTCATCGAGCGCCCCGCCCTTCGCGACCAGCCTGTTCACCGCACCGATGCGATACGCCTCCGCCGCGCTGATGGGCTCTGCGGCAAAGTGGATCTCGAGCGCGCGCCCGAGCCCCACGTCCCGCGGCAGGCGCTGCGTGCCTCCGCCGCCCGGCACCGTGCCGATGCGCGATCCCGTGAGCATGAAGCTCGCGCCCTCGCCCGCCACGCGGATGTCGCAGGCCATCGCGAGCTCCCACGCGCCGGTGATGCAGAACCCCTCGACCGCGGCGAACACCGGCTTTTGCAGCTGCTCGATGGTCTCGGTGAGCACTTCCCACGTCTTCATGTGGTTGAAGGCGTCGACGAACGACTTGATGGCGAGCGCCTCGTTCAAGTCCGCGCCCGACGAGAAGAACTCCGGCCCGCCGGTGATGATCACGCCGCGCACCTCCGGGTCTGCCTCGCCCTCGCGGCAGGCCTGCCCGATCTCCTTCGTCATCGCGATCGAGATCGCGTTGCGGATCTGGGGCCGGTTCATGCGGATGACGAAGGCGGAACCGTCCTTCTCGGTGACGATGGTGGTGTAGGACATCGAACGAATCTCCTCGAAGTGGCGGGTTGGAATGCTACGTGCGCGCGGGGCGCAGGAAGTCGCCGCCCTGCATCGACGGATGCGCACGCTCGTACTGATGCGGATAGAACACCTCGGCGCCAAGCTCGACGGCGGCGAGCCACGGCCAGCGCGGGTTGAAGAGCATGGTGCGCGCGAGCCCGACGATGTCGGCGCGTCCTTCGGCGAGGATCGACTCGGCCTGCCGCGGCTCCGTGATGAGCCCGACCGCGACGGTGCACATGCCGGTCTCGCGCCGGATGGTCTCCGCGAACGGCACCTGGTAGCCGGGACCGACCACGACCTTCTGCTCGGCGACCGCGCCGCCGCTGCTCGCGGTGATGTAGTCGCACCCGAGCGTCTTGAGCGCCCGCGCGAATGCGACGCTGTCCTCCAGCGTCCATCCGCCCGGCGCCCAGTCCACGGCAGAGACGCGCACGCCGAGCGGCTTGTGCGCGGGCCAGGCATCGCGCACCGCTGCCACGACCTCGAGGGGGAAGCGCATGCGGTTGTCGAGCGAGCCGCCGTACGCATCGGTTCGCGCGTTGGTGAGCGGCGACAGGAAATTGTGCAGCAGGTAACCGTGCGCCGCGTGCAGTTCGACGAGATCGAGGCCCAGGCGATCGGCGCGCCGCGCTGCGGCAACGAAGCCTTCGGTGATCGCGCGCATGCCGGCCAGATCGAGCGGCGCCGGAACGTTGCGGTGCGGATACGGAATGGGCGACGGCGCGCGCGGAGTCCAGCCGCCACGCTCCACCGGAATCGCGCGCTGGTGCTCCCACGCCACCGTCACCGAACCCTTGCGCCCGCTGTGGAAGAGCTGGATGCCGAGGCGTGCGCCCCCGTGCTCCCGGCAGAACGCGAGGATCGGCGCGAGTGCCGCTTCGTTGGCGTCGCACCACAATCCGGGATCGTGGGGACTCAAGCGGCCGTCCGGCGCGATGGCGGTGGCTTCCAGCACGACGAGTCCCGCACCCGACACCGCGAGCGAGCCCAGGTGCATGTGATGCCACGCGCCCAGGCATCCTTCGCGCGCGGAATACTGTCCCATCGGCCCCACCATGATGCGATTGGGCAGCACGAGCCCGCGCAGTTCGATGGGTGAGAAGAGGCGGCTCGTCATCGGCCGGTCCCGTTCATGCGCGCGCCGACGGCGTGCGGTAGCCAAGCTCCCACTCGCCGATCATCTGCTCGTGCATCTCGTTGGCGCCATCGTAGATCTGCATCACCTTCGCGTCGCGGAAGTAGCGGCCGACCTTGTATTCCTCGGCCACGCCATACGCCCCGTGGATCTGGTACGCGTCCTCGGCGCAGCGCATGAGGGTGTTGGTGGCGTGCAGCTTCACGATGGAGGCTTCCTTCTGCGCCCGCTCGGCGCCCTGGTCGAGCATCCATGCGAAGCGCCGCACGAGCAGGCGAGAAGTCTCGAGCCCCACGCGCATGTTGGCGATCTTGGACTGCACGAGCTCATAGCGGCCGATGGGCTGGTCGAACACGTGACGCTCCTTCGCGTATGCGACGGCCGCGTCGAGGCACGCGCGGATCTGGCCGGTGGCGCGCGCCGCGCACGCGAGGCGTCCGATCTCGGTGCCGCACATGAGCGACTTGTAGCCTTGGCCTTCCGGCAGCAGGCGGTTGTGCGCAGGCACCCGCAGCTCCTCGAAGAAGAGCTGCGCGGTGTCCTGGCTGCGCGACCCCGCCTTGTTCCGGATGGGCGCGATGGCAAGGCCCTTGCTGTCCGCGTCGACGATGAAGCAGCAGATGCCGCGCATGCCGAGGCTCTTGTCGAGGGTTGCGTAGGTGAGGAAAAAGTCCGCGTTGCCCGCGTTGCTGATCCACGTCTTGGTGCCGTTCAGCACGTACGTGTCCCCCTCGCGGCGCACGGTGGTCTCGAGCTTGCGCACGACGTCGGTGCCGGAGTGCGGCTCCGTCACCGCGTGCGCGCCGGAGATCCTGCCCTGGCAGAGCGGCGTGAGATAGCGCTGCTTCTGCGCCTCGTCGCCGTAGAGCAGGATCGGACGCCCGAGCGAGCAGCTCGGCCATCCCGCAATCACCGCCGACGTGACGTCGTAGTAGGCGAGCTCCTCCAGCATCAGCGTCAGCGTGATGTAGTCGAGGCCGAGCCCGCCGTAGGCCTCGGGTACCGTGCCGCCGAGGAGCCCCACCTCGCCCATTTTCACGATGAGCTCGCGCGGGAAGCGCTCCTGGCGCTCGAACTCGTCGACGTGGGGCGCGATCTCGTTGCGCGCGAAATCGCCCGCGGTGTCGATCAGCGCCTGCTGTTCCGGTGTGATGGCAAAATCCATGCTCCGTCCTCGTCGCTTTCCTTATCCGTTGTCCTTCTCGGTGCGCTAGCGCACCACGCCCTGCGCGCGCAGCGCGGGAAGGGCCTCGGCATGGCCGAGGAGGCCCCCGATCACCTCCTCGCTGTGCTGTCCGAGCACGGGCTGTTCGCGCCACGGTGCGCGCATCCCCGGCTCGCCGCAAGCGAGCGGGCTCTGGATCAGAGGCACCGGCCCGTAGTGCGGATGATCGATCGTGGCCACCATCCTGCGCGCCGCAAGCTGGGCCGACGCCGCGACGTCCGCGAGATCGAGCACCGGCGCCGCGGGCACGCCCTCCCGCTGTAGCCGTTGCGCGAGCGCGTCGCGGTCTTCCCCCGCCGTCCATGCCGCGATCGCATCGTCGACTCGCGCGCGATGCGCGAGCCGCGCCGCACGGTCCCACTCCGGCGGCAGGCCGATGGCGCCGCAAAGCGCCTTCCACTGCGCATTGCGCGTGACGGCGATCATGATCCGGCCCTGCCTGCACGCGTAGTCGCCGAAGGGCGCGTGCTCGGGATGGCCGTTGCCGAGGCTGCGCACGGCATCCGCGTCGTCGCCTCGCGCGAGAGGCCACAGCGAAGTGAGGGCGACCGCACCCATGTCGAAGAGCGCGGTGTCGACGAGCCGGCTTTCGCCGGGGCTGCGCGAGGCCAGCGCGCTGATGACCGCCATCGACGACACCGCCGCGCCCATGAGGTCGCACACCGACGGGCCTGCCTTGAGCGGCGGCTCGCCCGGCTTGCCCGTCGCGTGCATGAGCCCGCACAGCGCCTGCGTCACCGTGTCGAACGCGCGCAATGCGCGCAGCGGCCCCGATTCGCCGAAGCCCTTGACCGAGCAATAGACGATCGACGGATTGGCGCGCCGGCAGGCCTCGTACCCCACGCCCCACTTGTCCATGGTGCCGATCGCGAAGTTCTCGATCACCACGTCGCTCTTCCCGACGAGCTCGAGGAAGAGATCGCGGCCGAGCGGATGCTGCAGCGTCAGCGTGACGCTGCGCTTGTTGTAGTTGTTGACGTGGAAGAGATAGCCCGCGTCGCCGTAGCGCAGTCCCAGGCCGCGCGTGTTCTCGCCCTCGAGCGGCTCGATCTTGACCACGTCCGCACCGAGGTCCGCGAGGAGGCGCGCGCCGAACGGACCGGCCGTGCTGATGCCGATGTCGAGCACGCGGATGCCGGCAAGCGGTCTAGGCATGCCGCTCTTCTTCGACGAGCGTTCCATCGGCGACCCATCGTGCGTGGACGTCGGACGCGACGCCACATCGGTCGACGAGCATGGCGCGCGCGCCGGCGCCGCGCGTCCACGCGCCCTCGGTCACCTGCATCGGCGCGCGATCGACGTGGAACACGCCGCCCGCCTGCCTTCCGCCGCTGGCACGCGTGGCGAGTTCGCGTTGCATGAACTGCGGATGACGCACCACGTCGCGCAGTGGAAGAATCGAGCCGCCCGCGATGGTGTTGTCGCGCAACAGGGCTTCGACCTCCGCGACCGTGCGCTCCGCCATCCAGGCCGCAATCAGGCCATCGATTTCCTCGACGTGCTCGATGCGGCCCTGCTGCGTTGCGAAGCGCGGATCTGCGACGAGGTCGGGCCGGCCGATCACCGCACACAACCGCACCCAGTTGGGCTGGTTGCCGCCGCACACGATCACCCAGCCGTCGCTGCAGCGGAACGAGTTCCACGGCACCGACATGCTGTGCCGGTTGCCGATGCCCTCTGGCGCGCGGCCGGTGAGCCAGAACGCCGGAAACGAGGCGCTCTGGAACGCGATGGCCGCGTCGTAGACACAGACGTCGAGCAGGCTGCCGCCGTGGCCCGTCCTCTTACGCATTGCGTCGCACGTGGCCGACGTCACCGCGAACATCGCCGCCGCGTACGTGAGGGGAATGCCCGCGACGCGCGTCGGCCCGCTGCCCGGATGACCCGTGATGGACATGATGCCGCCGGCGGCCTGCACGATCTCCTCGCCGCCCGTCCACTCTGCGAGCGGACTTTCGAGGCCGAACGGCGTGCACGCGAGCACGGTCAGGCGCGGATAGCGGCGATGCAGTCCCTCGGGCACCAGCCGCTGCACGCGCGCCAGCCCTTCGCGGTCGACGACCAGGACTTCCGCCCTGGCAAGTAACGCGTCGAGCACTTCGCTCGCGCGGCCATTCCAGTCAAGTGCGATCGAGTGCTTGCCGCGCACGACGAGCTGGGTCAGGGCGACTTCCGACGGGGTCGCTTCGTCGTCGTCGAAGTGCGCATCCTCGATGCGAGCGACGGTGCAGCCGACGTCCGCGAGCAGCTTGCCGGCAAGCATCGCGCAGCCGAACCCCTGGGCGATCTCGACCACGAGCCAGCTCGCCTGCTCCCGGAAGGTCGCCACGCCTTAAGGCCCTAGTCCTTGGCGGCGAACGCCGGATCGACGCGCATCTCGGCGTTCGCTTCGCCGAGGCGCGGCGGACCGCGGCGGATGGCGAACGCGTCGGTGCCGTCCGAGAGCGTCATGTGGAACGGAAAGCCCATTTGCGGAATGACCCGCCCCGCGGTCTCGCTGACGACTTCCGCGAAGTGGCCGCGGGCCCTGGCTTGCGGCGCCTCCATCACCTCGTCGGGTGTGAGCACGGGGCACACGGGAATCTCGTTGGCGAGCAGCTCCTGCACCCATGCGTCGCGGTCCTTCGCGAGAAACGTGGACTCGAGGAACGCGCGATAGGCCGCACCGCGCTCGCCGTGCGTGGAAAGGCGATCGGCTTCGGTCTCGTCGGGGTTGATGAGATCGCTGCGCCCCTGCAGCCGGCAGAACGCGTCCCAGAACTTCTTCTCGAGCAGCGACACCGTGAGGTACTTGGCGTCGCGCGTGCGGTAGATGCCGTAGCGGGGATTGCCGCCGAAGCCCTCGATCTGCCGCACCTGCCCCGGATCGACGCGCTCGGCAAACGCCTGCGTCATCGTGATCGCGGTCCAGCTTGCCACGCCGTCGAGCATCGCAACGTCGATGAAGGCGCCGCGACCGTGCCGCTCGCGTTCGACGAGGGCCGCGAGGATGCCGATCACGGCCATCGTCGCCCCCGCGTAATCGCCCACCAGGAAGTTGGGCATCGCGGGCGCGTCTTCCGCGCTGCGTTGCATGAGGCCGCTCATGCCGGCGATGTTCAGGTCATGGCCCGCGAGCCCCGCGTACGGGCCGGTCTGGCCATACCCCGTGAGCGCGCAGTAGACGAGGTCGGGCTTGATCGCGCGCAGCGTCGCATAGTCGATGCCGAGGCGCTCGGCAACGCCCGGACGGCCGCTTTCCACCACGACGTCCGCCTCGCGCACGAGCCGGTGCAGCGCTGCCACGCCCGCCGGGTGCTTGAGATCGAGCGTCACGCTGCGCTTGTTGCGGTTGACGCTCGCGAAATAGACGCTCTCGCTCTCGCCCTCCCGTCCCGGGTAGCGAGGCTGCGCATGGCGCGACGGATCGCCGCCCGTCGCCGGATTCTCGACCTTGATCACGTCCGCGCCCAGGTCGGCGAGCACCATCGTGCCCCAGGGACCCGGCAGCAGGCGCGTGAGATCGAGGATGCGGATGCCGGCGAGCGGCTGCGGGGCGGGGGAACTCATGGAACGAGCGGAGGGCGCGGGAGGCGCGTGGACCAAGTCTAGCGGGGCCGCCCCGGGCCCGTCAATGAAACGTTTCATGAGAATGACGCTATACTGGCCGCGATACCGTCACGAGCCGCTCGATCACCACGATGGACGACACCGAACTCGCGCGCCAGGTTGGCCTTCGACGCCACGCGATCGATGGCGATAA
>CAZIZD010000181.1:0-8944 GCA_964543615.1 uncultured Alcaligenaceae bacterium
GCGTTCGGATCGGTCCTCGCCATCATGCTGCTGGGCGTCGTCGCGCTGATCGTGTTCCTGAGCTTCGCGTTTACCACGCGGCGCGAGGCCACCGCGGCATGAGCGGGCGCGAACCCCTCGGCAGGCGGATCACGCGGCTCGCGCTGCTCGTGTTCTCGTATGCCGCGGTCGCGTTTCTGTTGAGCCCCATCGTGGTGGTGGTCGCCACGGCGTTCACCGCGTCGAACTTCATCGTGTTCCCGCCCGAGGGACTGTCGATGAAGTGGTACGTCGCCGCCATGCAGAACCGCGACCTTTCGGCGGCACTCAAGGCGAGCGCGATCGTCGGCGTCGTATGCGGCGTCGTGGCAACGGTCATCGGCGCCGCGGCGGCACTCGGGCTTGCCATGTCGCGCTTTCGCGGACGCGACGCGCTTGCCACGCTCTTCCTCTCGCCGCTCATGCTGCCCGCGGTCGTCCTCGGCATCGCGGTGCTGCAGTTCTTCGCGAAGCTGGGCTTGCTGGGCGGCTTCGTCGGCGTGCTGCTCGGCCACTTGCTGATCGCGACACCCTATGCGGTGCGCCTGGTCGGCGTGAGCCTGTCCGGATTCGACTGGGACATCTACCGCTCCGCCCGCAACCTGGGCGCGAGCCAGCTCGTGGCGATCTTCAGGATCGTGCTGCCGAGCATCGCGCCGGGCCTCGTCGCCGCGTTCGCCTTCACCTTCATCATGTCATTCGACGAGGTGACGGTGTCGCTCTTCACCACCGGCCCCAACTTCAACACGCTGCCCGTCGTGATCTTTCGCTGGATCGAATACAGCTACGAACCAGTCGTCGCGGCGGCCTCGGCCCTCACGGTGGGAATCGCCTGCGCCGCGATGCTGCTCATCTTCTCGGTGTTCGGCGTCGAGAAGGTGTTCGGCGCGGAGAGCCGCTAGGTACAGGGCACCTGCGCATCACGCACGACACGAGGATCACGAAGATGGCTTCCGGCATGCTCGACATCGGCACCCGCGGTCCTGCCCGCGTCATCCGCTTCAACCGCCCGGACAAGCGCAATGCGATCACGTTCGCGATGATGGACGAGGTCGCGGCCGCGATCCGGGACGCGGACGGCGATCCGGCCGTCCGCGCCGTGGTGATCACGGGCGGCGACACGATGTTCTCGTCGGGGGGCGATCTGCGCGAAGCGCTCGACTTGCGCGAACCCGCGCAGGTACGCGAAGCGATCACGGGCTGGCAGCGGATGCACGGCGCGATCGAGGCCTCCGCCAAGCCCGTCGTCGCCGCCATCGAAGGGGCCTGCCTCACAGGCGGTTGCGAGCTTGCGCTCGCCTGCGACGTGGGCATCGCGGGGGAAGGCTCTACGTTCGGCATCACGAGCAGCAGGATTGGCACGGTGCCGGGCGCCGGCGGGACACAGCGGCTGCCGCGCACGGTGGGCCTCGCGCAGGCGCTATATCTCATGCTCACTGCGCAAACCATCGACGCGCAAGAGGCGCGGCGCATCGGACTCGTGCACGAGGTATCGCCCAAGGGGGGCGCCCTCGACAGGTGCCTCGAGCTTGCCGAGACCTTCGCGCAGCGGGCGCCGCTATCCCTCGCGCTCATCAAGCGCGCGGTGCGGCAGGGCATGCAGACCGACCTTGCCACCGGGCTCGAGCTCGAAAGCGGCCTCGTGACGCTCGCGTACTCGACCGCCGATCGCCGGGAAGGGGTCGCGGCATTCCTCGAGAAGCGCGCGCCCGAGTTCAAGGGTCGGTAGGTTGATTGCTATCCTTGGCGCGCCGATGACCGCATCGAAGCCCACCAAGAACGCCGTTGCCAAGGCCTTCCAGCTCCTGAGCTGCCTCGTCGAGCGCGGTCACCCCATGGGCGTCCAGTCGCTCGCGGCCGGTACGGGGCTCAATGCGAGCACCGTACATCGCCTCCTCCAGCTGCTGGTCGAGGAGCGGATGGTCTCGTACGATCCCTCGATGCGGCTATATTCGGTCGGAGGCGAATGCATCCGGCTCGCCACGGCGACGCTCAGCGGACGCTCGCTCATCGGACGGGTCCGTCCAGTCGTGCGCGACCTCGCGAACGAGCTGCGCGAGACCTGCGCGTTCTACCTGTACGAGCCGCTCACCAAGACCATGATCGTCTCGGTCGTCGAGCATGGGCCGCAGCCGCTCGGCTACGGGTACGACGCCGGACAGCGGGGCAACATCCATGCGGGCGCCAGCGGTCGAGCGATACTCGCGTTCCTGCCGCCGCACGACATCGACAGCGTCCTGCAGGGCCCGCTCGAGCGGCTCACGGAAACGACGTACGTGGATCCAGGACGCCTGCGAGCGGTCCTCGAGGACGTCGTACGTTTGGGGTACGCCGTCTCTCACGGGGAGCGCGGGCCCTACGGCTGCGGGGTGGCGGTCCCGGTCATCGCTCCAGGAGGCGGCGTGGTCGGATCGCTCGGCGTGTCCGTGCCCAAGTTCCGCTTCCGTGAATCGTCCATTCCGGATACCGCGCGCGTCCTGCAGGAAGGCGCGCGCGAGCTCGTCAGGATCGCCGACTTCGACGCAGATGCCCAACGCGACTGACACGACCGGCACTGTCGCGCGTGTGATGACCATCCTGCGGACGGTCACCGAATCGCCTCAACCGCTAGGCATCAAGCAGATCGCGGAGGCGACGGGCCTTCCTGCGAGCACGACGCATCGGCTTCTCGACCTGCTGGCCGACGGCAATTTCGTGCAGAAGAACCCCGCGACGCGCAAGTATGGCGTCGGCAAGGACGTCATCCGGATCGCACACCTCGTCGCAACGCGCTCGCCGATCACCGGCTTCATCCAGCCGATACTCGACGACCTCACGCGGCAGACCGGCGAGACCGCACTGTTCGCGATGTACATCGCGGGCCAGCATCGCAGCGTCTACGTCGCCAAGTCCGACACGCCCGCACCGTTGCGCTTCCGGATCGCGCTCAACCAGCGCATCGATCCCACGCGCACGGCGGCCGGCCTTGCCATCCTGGCCCGGCTGCCCGCGCGCGAGCAGGCGCAAGCGATCGCCAGCGACGTTGCGGCCGCGGGAAGCGAGCCCGTCAGCGGGGACGTGCTCTCGGCCCGGCTTGCGCGAGTCCACGCCGACCACTATGCCCTCTCGGAGGGCGAGGAGCTGCCCGGCCTCGTGGGCCTCGCCGTGGCCGCGACCCTTCCGCCGGGCACGATCGAGGGCGCGCTCGCGCTCGCGATCCCCGAGGTACGGTTCGATCGCGAATCGGTGCCGCGCCATCACCGCATGCTGTCCGCGGCGGCGGAACGCCTGGCCCGCCTGGACGTGGAGCCGCGCGAGGCCACGTAGCGCATGTCGAATGGGCGCGGCCGCCGCGCTGTCCTATCATGCGGCCATGCCTCCCATCGGACTTGTCCTCTTCGCCCACGGCGCACGCGACCCGCGCTGGCGCGAGCCGTTCGAAAGACTGGAATCGAAGGTGCGCGCGATGCGCCCCGACCTGGTCGTGAGCCTCGCGTTCCTCGAGACGATGCAGCCGTCGCTCGGCGAGGCCGTGGACGGATTGGTCGCGCAAGGCTGCGTCGCCATCCGCATCGTGCCACTCTTCCTGGGGCAGGGCGGCCACGTGCGCGAGGACCTGCCCGCGATGGTCGAACGCGTGCGCAGCAGGCATCCCGGCATCGCGCTCGAGATGCGCCAGGCCGTGGGCGAGGACGAGGCGGTGCTGGCCCAGATCGCGTCGGTCGCGCTCGCGGGGTTGTGACGCTCCCGCGTCGCGGCTAGGCAATCGCAGGCGCGGAAACGCGCAGCGGTGCGCGCAGCTCACGGGACTCGCCGGCGTTACGCGTGTCTCCTCGCGAAGTCGCCAACTCGCGCGCATGACGCAGCAGCGCGAGCGCCGCAGGTGAAGGCGCCGCCCCCACCGGGTAGGCAAGGTGCCAGGTCCGGGCGAGCGGGAAGCCCTCGACGTCGAGCACCGCAAGGGCGGCGCGCGAGCCCAGTGCCGCGTCGCGATCCACCAGCGCGAGACCGGCTCCCTCCGACACCGCACACACGATCGCGTCCTCGCAGGTGAGCTCGAGGGCAATGCGCGGCGAAGCGCCGGCGCCCGCCAGCAGGTCGATCAACGCTGCCCGGGTGCCCGATCCGCGCTCGCGCATCACCCAGCGCGCGTCGCCGAGGGCCGCGACGGGGAGGGCGCGTTCTCGCCCGAGGGGATGATCCGCCGGCGCCACGACCACGAATGCGCCCGATGCCACGCGCTGGCGCACCAGCGGCAGGTCGGACGGTGGATTGGAGAGAAGGTAGAGATCGTCCTCGCGCTGCGCCATGCGCGAGAGGAGGGATGTGCGATTGCAGACTTCGAGCCTCACCGCGACGTTCTCATGCGTCCGCGAGAACGATGCGAGCAGGCGCGCCGCGTGACGCGACGCCGCGCCCGCGACCGCGATGCGCAGCTCGCTGCCCTCGACATCCCGCAACTCGGCGAGCGCGTCGTCCAGCCTGCCCAGCGCGGCGAAGATCTCCTGGCAATGGGCGTAGGTCCTCCGTCCCGCCTCGGTGAGCCGGACGTTGCGGCCCACCGTCTCGAAAAGGGGCGCGCCCACCGTCTCCGCCAGCTTCCTGATCTGCGACGAGACGGTCGGCTGGGCGAGGTGCAGCTCTTCCCCCGCGCGGGTGAAGCATCCGTGCCGGGCGCTCGCCTCGAAGACGGCGAGCTGGGGCAGGGTTCCGTGACGCAGGTAACGGCGGATTCTGGATTGCGGCATGACGCGGTCTCCGTGAACATTACGCAACGGACCGCCATGCCCCAATGCAAAGCGGCCTTCACCTCGCTGGCGAAGACCGCTCGTTGTTTCCGAGGCGAGCCTTTGCCGTCCGGCAAAGGTCTCGCTTGCACACGATAAGGCTCGGGTGCCGACGCGACCGGGGCGGAGCCGACTGGCTGAGCCCGTATTGACGACCGCGCCACAGCAGCGGGGTATCGAACGCTGCCGAAGCTACTCCCCTTCGATAGGGTCGCCCGTGGTGTTCGGGCGTGGGGCGGAGTGTAGCAAAGCCACCGGGACCGTCAAGCATTGCGAAACGCAATGCCAGCATCGCGTATTGCAAGTGGTGCAGGCGCCCGGCGTCGCCGATACTGGCCGCACAACAACAGGAGGTCCCCATGGACATAATGTCGACGCAGTTCCTCTCCGCGCTACTGGCGATCATCGTCATCGACCTCGTGCTCGCCGGCGACAACGCGATCGTCATTGCCCTGGCCGCCCGCAACGTCCCCAAGCACCTGCAGAAGCGCGCGATCATGTGGGGTACGGTGGGGGCGATCGTGGTGCGCACGACCCTCACGCTGGTCGTAGTCGCGCTCCTCAAGATCCCCGGCCTCCTGTTCGCGGGCGGACTCATGCTCGTCTGGATTGCCTACAAGCTGCTTCTCCCCGACGAGGGCGACGACAGCCACGGGGCCGGTGCCGCAGCGAACAGCTTCTGGGGTGCGCTGCGCACGATCGTCATCGCCGACACGGTGATGGGACTCGACAACGTGCTCGCCGTCGCGGGAGCGGCGCACGGCAGCTTCCTGCTGGTGGCCATCGGGCTGCTCATCAGCATTCCCATCGTCATCTGGGGCAGCACGATCCTGTTGCGATTCGTCGAGCGCTATCCCGCGATCGTGTACGTGGGCTCCGGCGTGCTGGCCTGGACCAGCGTCAAGATGATGACTTCGGAGCCGCTCGCCAAGGACTATCTGGCCTCTCACCCGCTGATCGTGTTCCTGCTCTACATCGTCGTGATCGGCGGCGTTCTCGGCGCGGGCTTCCTGCGCAACCATCGCAGCCTAGAATCGCGCATCAGCGCACGCATCGCACGCTTCCCGCGCGAGATCGCCGAGGCAAGCGCGAGTTCCCAACGCAACCAAGAGGAGGTTCCCATGCTCAAGATCCTGGTGCCGGTCGACGGCTCGCGCAACGCCCAGCACGCCATCCGCCATGTCATCGGCGAATACCGCCGCCACCCGGGCTTCGAGGTGCACCTGCTCAACGTGCAGGCGCCCTTCTCGCGGCACGTCGCGCAATGGGTCGGCCGCAAGGACCGCGACGACTATCACAAGGCGCAAGCCGAGGCCGTGCTCGCCCCGCTGCGCGAGATGCTCGAGTCGGCCAGCGTGCCGTTCGCGCAGCACATCCGCGTCGGGCGCCGCGCCGAGACGATCGCCGACGAGGCGAAGCGCCTCAAGTGCGACCACATCGTGCTCGCGACCGCGCGCAAGAATTCGCTCACGCGCATGGTCGAGTCGTCGATCACCAATCGCGTGCTCGACCTTACGTCGGTGCCCGTGGAAGTCGTGGTCGGCGACTCGGTGTCGAGGCTCGAGCGCTACGGCATTCCGCTGGGACTCGGTGCCGGCCTGGGAACGCTCATGCTCCTGGCCTTCGACTGAAGCGTCAGCCTGGCCCCATCCCTGCCGTCGCGCAAATGCCGGGGATGGGGCGCCGGGACATCGAGCAGCATCCTGCGAGCGCGAGCACGAGCAATACCGCGAGGAGGGCCATGACCCACCCGCGCGGCCGCATCATCAGCGCGTCCCGGGCCAGACGATCACCGCGCCGGCGCCACTGAACCGTCCCTGCCGCGTGAAGAAGCTCTCCGAGACCAGCAATACCATCATGACGAGGGACACGCATACGAACGCGATGAAGAGTCCCGACGCCGCCATGTAGGCGATTCCCCCGAGCTTCATTGCGGAGGCCTCGCCGGCCCTGATCTCGCGTAGCGCTCCCGGCACGGCGGCAAGGGTGGACAGGGCGCCCCAGAGTCCGGCGGCGCCCGCCGCCAGCACGGCGAGTGCAACCCCAACGAAGACCATCATCACGAAGCGCTCGATCGGGCCTTCCTCCAGGAAGCGCTTGCCGATGGCGACCGTGACGCGCGGAATGCGCGAGATCGCCGTGGCAAGCTCCGTCGTCCATGGCACGCGGCTGCGCTCGCGCGCCGCCGCGGCCCGTGCGTGGATCGAGTCCGCGTCGTAGCCGCCGATCTCCTTGCGGATCGCGAAGATGAGCGCGTCGATGCCGCGCTCGTACTGACCCGCCGCGAAAGCGGGCGCGAGATGCGTCTCGAGCAGCTGCCGCACCCGCGCGTCGGTCAGCTTCTCCTCGAGGCCGTAACCCACGTCGATGCGGGCCATGCGCGGCTCGGTGAAGATGAAGATGACGACGCCGGTGTCGTCCTTGTCAGCTCCGATCCTCCACTTGCTCGCCGTCTGGATCGCCCACGCGGACAACTCGCCTTCCGGCGGCTTGCGGTCGACGTAGATGGCGATCTGCGCGCGGTCGTCGTTGAGGAGCGCACCGGCCCACTCGCGCGCGAACGCGGGCGAGAAGATCCCGACCTGGTCGACGAACGCCTCGTTCGGATCGGAGAGGGCTGCCGGCGGGGGCTCGTAGCGGGGTAGCGCGAACATGAGCAGCAGCGCGACCACTGCGAACGCGACGAGGCCGATGCGCACCTTGCGCACGAGCCCGGGCGTGACGATCTCTGCCGCGGTGCGCTCGCGCGGCGGCGGTGGGGACTGCGGAGCGGCCGGGGCGTGCTTGCCCAACGCCTACTCGACGCCGGCGGCCGTGAACAGTTGCTTGCTTTGCGGCGTAGCGAAGAAGGCCGCGAGCTCGCGCGCCGCCGCCGAACCATTGCCCTGAGCCGTGAGGCTCGCGGTGTACGAAGTGTAGTTCTGAACGTCCGGCGGGAGGGGCCCCACGAAGCGGAGGCCCTTGTCCTTGTACAACAGGATTTCGGTGATCGCGGCAAAGGCTATGTCGCGGCCCTTGCCGTTCTTCACGTGGTCGAGCACCGAAGCGCCATCGGCGTACCGCGTGACCTTGCCCTCGACCGTGCTCCACAGGTCGAGTTTCTTGAGCAGACCCTCGAAGTAGACCCCGGTGGACGCGCGATTGAACACGATGGCGTCGGCGCCGAGCACGGTCTTCCGCAGCGCGTCGGTCGTCGCGATATCCGGCGGAGACGCACCTTCGCGTACCGCCGCGCCGAGCCCCACGCGTCCAACGCTCGGACCGCCCGCGCCCACGGCCCCGAGTTTCGCGAGCGGCTCGATCACCGCGGGCGGCGCGATCACGATGTCGAACTTGTCGCCGCCCTCGACCCGCTTCTGGATCTGCGGCGCCGTGTTGAACGTGATGCGCACCGTGTGCCCGCTCTGCTTCTCGAAGGCGCCCACCGCGGCGCGCAGGCCGGGCTCGATGGCGCCGCCGGAAAGAACGGTGACCTCGGCGGCCGCGGCATCGGTCGCGAACGCGGCGAGCGCAAGCAGAAAGATGACTGCATTGGCGAGCATGCGAATCTCCGGAGGTTGTGCGCGCCGATTCTCGCACGGCCCGCCGTGCAAGCCCCGTGGGGCGCCTACTGCGCCTCGATCTTGGCCGCCTCGATGACCGTGCGCCAGCGCCGGATGTCGTTGGCCAGGACCTGCGCGAACTCGGCAGGCGGAAGCGCCTCCACGATGGTCCCGGTCTCCTGCAGCTTCGCGACCACGTCAGGCTTGTCGAGGGCTGCCTTGAACGACGTGTAGAGCTTGTCGACGATCGGCGCAGGCGTCTTCGCGGGGGCGAATATCCCGAGCCAGTAGACGATCGAGAAGTCCTTGAGGCCGCTCTCGCGTACCGTGGGTACGGTGGGCATCGACGGCGAGCGGTTGGGGCTCGTCACCGCGAGCGCGCGCAGCTTGCCGCTCTCGACGAGCGCCCGGCTGCCGGACACGGTGTCGAAGAGCACCTGGATCTCGTTGGCGACGAGGGCCGCGATCGAAGGGCCGCCGCCCTTGAAGGGAACGTGCACCATGTCGATGCCCGCCGCGGCCTTGAACATCTCGCCGATGAGGTGCCCCGAAGAGCCTTGACCTGCGGAGCCGTAGTTGAGCTTGCCGGGGTTGGCCTTCGCGTACGCGATGAACTCG
>CAZIZD010000182.1:0-6399 GCA_964543615.1 uncultured Alcaligenaceae bacterium
GAGTACGTAGCGGCCGAACACCTGCCAGGTGACGCAGGCGACGATGGCCATCAGGCGCACGATGGCCACCATGAGCAGATACTTCGCGAGCGGTGCGCAGAATCGAGTGAGGAGCATGCGGGGGGCCGGGGAATGGGGGGGTAATGGACGGGGCATGGGGGCCGGGCGGGGGCGGCCCGTCGCGCCCCCGTCGGCTCGCTCGCTATTGCGTCTGCTGGACCTTCTTCACCATCTCCTTGAGCTTGGGATCGGTGATGAACTTGTCGTACACCGGCTTCATCGCATCGGCAAAGGACTTCTTGTCGACCTCGATGACCTGCGCACCGCCGGCCTCGACCTTCTTGCGGGACTCGATCTCCTTAAGGTCCCACAGCGTGCGCATGTAGGGCACCGACTGCTTGGCACCCTCGCGGATGAGGGCCTGCTGCTGCGGCGTCAGCGTGTCCCAGACCTTCTTCGACATGAGCAGCATCTCGGGCGCCATCGAGTGCTCGGTCACGGCGTAATACTTCGCCACTTCGTAGTGCCGTGCCGTGTCGTACGACGGCCAGTTGTTCTCGGCACCGTCCACCACGCCCGTCTTGAGCGCCGTGTAGACCTCGGCGTACGGGATGGGCGTTGCGTTGGCGCCCATGGCCTGGAGCAGCGACACCCAGAGATCCGACTGCTGGACGCGGATCTTCATGCCCTTCACGTCGGCGAGCGACTTGACCGGCTTCTTGGTCGTGTACAGCGAGCGCGAGCCCGAGTCGTAGAACGCAAGGCCGATGAAGCCCTGCTTCTCGCACGACTTGAGGATCTCCTGGCCGACGGGACCGTCGAGCACCTTGCGCATGTGCTCCTTGCTCCGGAACAGGAACGGCATCGTGGGCACCATGGTCGCGGGGCAGATGTTGTTCATCGGCGCCACGTTGATGCGGACGAAGTCGAGCGCGCCGATCTTCACCTGTTCGATGGTGTCCTTCTCGCTGCCGAGGGAGCTCAGCGTGTACACCTTGATCGAGTCCTTGCCGCCCGTCTTCTCCTTGAGATAGTCGCTGATGAACTTGACCGCCATCACCGTGGGGTAGTCCTCGGGATGCACGTCCGACGAGCGGAATTCCTTGGCCGCCGCAGGCAGCGTAATGGCCGCGGCGCAGAGCGCGGCGGCAAGGCGGGTGAGTCGCATGTTCATGGAACGTTCCTCCGGGTTGTCGCTAGGTTGACTGCGTGGTGGCGCGTTTGCGCGGGGCGATCGCGCGACGCACGCCGTTGGGGACTTCGGTGCCGGGGACGATCGCGTCCCACTGGCGCTGGAACTCGCGCTCGACGCGCGCCAAGTGCTTGTGCATGGCGTCGCGCGCAGCCTCGGGGTCGTGCCGCTCGAGCGCGTCGATGATGTCGGTGTGGTCGCGCAGCGTGCCCTCGCGGATCTTCCTGGTGTGGAAGTACGCCTCGATGCGCGACCAGAGCTGGCCGCGGCGCTGCTGCCACATCCCTTCCACGACGAGCGCCAGGGAACCGTTGCCGGTTGCGCCCGCGACGCGCACGTGGAACTCGCGGTCGGCGGCATCGCGCCTCGTGAAGTTCTCGCCGTCCGCACGCATCCGCGCGACGGTGTCGCGCAGCATGGCGATGTCCTCCTTGCGGATCGAGCGGGCGGCGAGCGCCGCGATCTCGCCTTCGATGAGCTTGCGCGCGGCCAGGAGCTCGAACGGGCTCGGGCCTTCGTCGACCATGCCGACGATCTGCGCGGCGCCGGGGCCGGCGACGAAGATGCCGGAACCGACACGGACCTCGACGCGGCCGGCGATCTCGAGCGAGATGATGGCCTCGCGCACCGACGTGCGCGACACGCCGAGCAGCGACGCGAGCTCACGCTCGGCCGGAAGCCGCGAGCCTGCCGGAAACTCCCCGTTGTCGATCAGCGCCGCGATCTGGCCGGCAATTTGCCGGTACAGCCGCAGGGGCTCGACGGTGTGCAGGGGCAACGGATTCCTCCCTCGATGGATCCCGAGGTCTTGCGCCTCGATCGGACCGGCGCGACTGTAGCGCCGCCGGGTCGGCTGGTCAAGTGGTCCAACCACCGGGCCGCGGCGAAGCCGCTACGGCGCGACGAAATGCCCCGACTTGCCGCCCGATTTTTCGAGAAGCCGCACGCCCTCGATGCGCATGCCGCGGTCCGCGGCCTTGCACATGTCGTAGATGGTGAGCAGGCCCACGGAGGCCGCGGTGAGGGCCTCCATTTCCACCCCGGTGCGGCCGTGCGTTTCCGCCGTCACCTCGATGGAGACTGCAGGATCGCTCTCGTCGAAGGTGAACTCCACTGCGACGCGGGTGAGCGGCAGCGGATGGCACAACGGAATGAGGTCCGACGTGCGCTTGGACGCGGCAATGGCTGCCACACGCGCGACCAGCAGCACGTCTCCCTTGGCGGCGGTGCCGGAGCGGATGAGCGCGAGCGTTGCGGCCTGCATGGCGATGCGACCGCCGGCCCGCGCTACGCGGTGCGTGACGTCCTTGCCGCCGACGTCGACCATATGCGCCTGCCCCCGCCCGTCGAAGTGAGTCAACTGAGGGGTAAAATGCGGCGCGTCGGCTGCCGCCTGCGTTTTGCGCGTCACTTTTGACGTAGGTCGTTGAACTTGAAGGGGCCGCGGGCATCTTATCACCTGATGACGAACGCGCTTTCCCAATCCCGCATGCCCATGGCGCGACGCTGCGTCGCCGCCGTGGTCGCCATCGCCATGGCGGGGGCGCCCATTGCGCAGGCGCAGGCACAATCCCCGGTCAAGGCGCCCGCGACGACGAGCGCGTCCACGAGCCCCAGCGTATCCACCGGCGGCTTCTGGAACCAGCTTCCCGCCGAACCCGACCTGCCCGCGATTCCCCGGCCCTCGAACGACGCGTTGCGCGGCGACGACTGGGGCGGCTACCGCGGCCCGCTGCTGCCCGACCTGGGCGACCCTTCGCAGGTGTCGTTCTCGCCCGCGCAGGAGCGCAAGGTCGGCGAGCAGATCATCCGCCAGCTGCGCGCGCAGGGCGGCTACATGCAGGACCCCGAGGTCAACGATTACCTGAACGAGCTCGGCCACCGGCTCGTCGCGGCGGGATACGACGCGAAGCAGGACTTCGAGTTCTTCGCCGTGCCGGACAACGGGATCAACGCATTCGCGCTTCCGGGCGGCTACATCGGCATCAACACCGGCCTCATCGTGCTTGCGCAGAACGAGTCCGAGCTCGCGAGCGTGCTCGCGCACGAGATCTCGCACGTCACGCAGCGCCACATGGCGCGCATGATCGACAACCAGAAGAACTCGATGCTCATGTCGCTCATGGGGCTCGCGCTTGCGGTGCTCGCATCGCGCGCGGGCGGCGGAAACGGGCAGGCCACGGCGGCCGCGATCCAAGGCTCGCAGGCACTGTCGATGCAGAACCAGCTCAACTTCACGCGCGAGAACGAATACGAGGCGGATCGCGTCGGCTTCCATCGCCTGGTGGCGGCCGGCTTCGACCCCAACGGCATGGCCACGTTCATGGAGCGCCTGCAGCGATCGACGCGCTTCGTCGAAGGCAACGCGCCCTCCTACCTGCGCACCCACCCGATCACGTACGAGCGCATCGCCGAGGCGCAGGGACGCGCGCAGAACATGCGCTACAGGCAGGTGACCGACTCGCTCGACTTCCAGCTCGTGCGCGCGCTGCTCAAGAGCTATCAGGGCGATCCGCGCGTGACCGTGCAGGGCTTCGAGGAAGCATTGCGGCAGAAGAAGTACAACAGCGAGCTCGCCGAGCGTTACGGGCTCGTCGCAGCGCTGCTGCGCGCGAAGGAGATCGATCGCGCCAAGGCCGAGCTCGCGAAGCTTCAGAAGATCGCGCCGCCGCATCCGATGATCGAGGCCATGACCGGCAACGTGCTGATGGGCGCCGGCGAGTACGATGCCGCCGCCAAGCGCTTCGAGACGGCGTTGCAGCGCTATCCCAACAAGATGCAGCTCGTGTACGACTACCCCGAGGCGCTCATCAAGGCCAAGAAGCCCGCGCAGGCCGCCGCGTTCGTCGAGGCGCAGCTCGCGCGCTTTCCCGGCGACGGTCCGTTGCACCAGATCGCGGCGCGCGCCTACTCCGACATGAACATGCGCCTGCTCGAGCACCAGCATCAGGGCGAGTTCTACGCGTGGGCGGGCAACCTCTCGCTCGCGATCACGCAGCTCGAGCTCGCCATCAAGGCGGGCGACGGCAACTTCTACCAGGTGTCGGTCGTCGAGTCGCGCCTGCGCAAGCTCCGTGCGGAGCAGGCGGAGCTCAAGAAGGACATGTTCGGCAGGCAGGCGGGGTAAGCCTGCGCGCGGCGGGCCTGCCCGCTCACGTATTCGCAACCGTCCGCGGGTCCGGCTGCCCGCCGGGTTACGCTCGACCCATCCTGTGTCTGGCAAGGCGCACGCCTTGCCGGCCCACGAATGCGGCTGCCTGACCGTCTCGGGCACTCTTGGAGATTCGACATGCGCATGGCCCCCGATTACGGCAAGGACCCGGCATTCCCCCCGCCCAGCGGCGCCAACAAGCAAGGCCTCACGATTCGCGACTACTTCGCGGCCACCGCGCTCGTTGGATTGACCACCGCGTACGGAGGCGAAGTCGACGGGAGGAGCCAGCAGCTTGCGGAGCAGGCGTATGCGCTTGCGGATGCGATGGTGAAGGCGCGGGAGTAGCAAAGCGCGCGACGGATCCGGACTCGATCCGGCTGCACCTGTCGCTTCTGACAGTATCCCTCCGCCCAATTGCGTTCCACAGTTGCGCCTCGGCCATGCGGCCGCTCGCCTGGGGAACGCCATGAAGCTGCTCGTCGTCGACGACCATCCGCTCATCGTTCACGCGCTGCGCGAGGTGCTGCCCGACCTCGACGGCGATCTCGAAGTGCTCGCGGCGCACGACCGCGGCGAGACGCTTGCCACGCTCGCGCGCCATCCGGACTGTGCGCTCGTGCTGCTCGACCTCGCGTTGCCCGGCGCGCACGGCTTGGACCTCCTCGCGGAGCTACGCCGCAACTGGCCGCGGTTGCCCATCGTCGTGCTGTCGGCGACGCACGACCGCGCCACCATCGGCGCGGCGCTCGCGGCAGGCGCGCGGGGATTCATCGCCAAGACCGCCGATCCGACGTCGATGCTCGACGCCGTGCGCAGCGTGCTCGCGGGAGGACGCCACGTCACGCGCGACGTGGCCCCCAACCGTACCATCGCCATCGACGGCGTCAGCATCGAGGTGCTGGGGCTCACGCGGCGGCAGAGCGAGGTCATGATGCTGCTCGCGCGCGGACTGCCCAACAAGACCATCTGCCGCGATCTTCGATTGTCCGAGGGCACCGTGAAGGTGCACGTGAGCGCCATATTGAAGGCGCTCAACGTGCACTCACGCTCGCAGGTGATCGTGGAGCTCGCGCGCCGCGGCATCCACGTCGATCGTCCCGACCTGCCCAACTAGCGATGAGCCTCGCCGCCATTCCGCGCGCGGTGCGGGCTCGCGCGCGCGCCCACCAGGTCGCCCAGCTCTATGCAGGATGGACGCGCACGACCGTTTCGATGCTCTTTGGCGCGGCACTCCTAGCCTTCGTGCTATGGGATCAGGTGTCGGCTGCGCTGCTCGCGGGGTGGCTTGCGCTCATCGTCCTCAACCAGGCGTGGCGCGGCGTACTGGCGCGCGAGTGGCACCGTCAGCAGCCGGGACTCGAGGCCATGCGCCGCTGGGGACGCTACTGGTGGTGGGGATCGGCGGTCGCGGGAGGACTGTGGGGGCTCGCCGCCATCGTAATGTTCCCGGCTTCGCCCGCGCACCAGTCGCTGCTCATTGTCTGCCTCTTCGGCGTGGTGCTGGGCGGCCTCAACCTCACCGCGGTATACCGCCCCGCGTTCTACGGCTTCGTGCTGCCCGCGCTCGTTCCGCTGATCGTGCGCGTGGCGCTCGAAGGCGACGCCGTGCACGCGTACATCGCGCTCGTGATGAGCGTGGTGCTCGCCTTCGTGCTCGCGTTCGGGCACCAGCTCAACGACGTGCTGACGCGCTCGATCGCCATCCGCTACGAGAACCTCGATCTCATCGACGAGCTGCGCGCCAAGTCGCGCGCGGCGCACGAGGCGCGCACCTGCGCCGAGAACGCCAACCGCAGCAAGAGCCAGCTCTTAGCGGCGGCGAGCCACGACCTGCGCCAACCGCTGCATGCGCTCGGGCTCTACATCGCCGCACTTGCGGCGCGCGTGCACGACGCGGCGGCGTCGGCCCTCGTGTCGAGCATCCAGCGCGCGGTGGCGGCGCTCGAAGGACAGTTCGAGCAGCTCCTCGACCTCTCGCGCCTCGAAGCGGGCGCGCTCACGCCGATGCACACGCGCGTATCGCTCGCGCCGCTCTTCGAGAAGGTCGCGCGCG
>CAZIZD010000182.1:6409-8891 GCA_964543615.1 uncultured Alcaligenaceae bacterium
GGCCGAGACGCCGCGCGTGCTGCGCGCCGTGCCGGTGGCGCGCGATGCGTCCCACCAGGACCTGAAGTCGCGCGTGCACAACCGCCTGTTCGACCATCTCGATCTCTCGCAGCTGCCGCACGTGAGCGAGGAGAAGGTCGCGCGCGAGATGCGTCCGCACGCCGAGCACAAGGGACTCGCGCTCCGCGTGGCGCGCACGCGGCTCACGGTGCGCAGCGATGCGGCGCTCCTCGAGCGCGTGGTGCGCAATCTCGTCGCCAATGCCATCCGCTACACCGAGCGCGGAGGCGTGCTGGTCGGCGCGCGTCCGCTCGCGGACGGCATCGCGATCGACGTCGTCGACACGGGCATCGGCATTCCGCCGCCGCTGCAATCTCGCATCTTCGACGAGTTCTACCAGGTGCGCGACGGCAGCACGAGCCGCGCGCACGCGGGACTCGGCCTCGGGCTTGCGATCGTGCGCAGGCTTGCTACGCTGCTCGGGCATCGGGTGGAAGTCGCGTCGAGGGTCGATCGGGGCTCGCGCTTCCGGATCGTTGCCGAAGCCGCGGCACCCGTCATCGCGAAGCGCGGCTGCGCGACGTCGACCCGTCACGAGCGCGCGCCGGCGTCGATCCGCGGTGCGGTCGTCGCGGTAGTGGACGACGATCCGTATGCGGTCGATGCCATGAGTGCGCTGTTCGAGACCTGGGGTGCGCATGTCGCGGGGGGCGGCGCGCTGCCGGACGTGCTCGATGCCCTCGGGCGCATCGAGCGCTATCCCGATCTTCTCGTCGCGGATCTGCGCCTTGCCAACGGCGGCAACGGCGTCGACGTTGTGCATCGCCTGCGTGACGAGCTCGGCATCGTGGTCCCGGCCCTCCTCGTGTCGGGCGACACGAGCCCCGCGGCGGAGCGCGATGCGCGGGTCGCGGGCTTGCCGCTCCTGGGCAAGCCGGTGGTGCCGGCCGTGCTGCACGCCGCGGCGGTCGGGTTGCTGGCGCGCGCCTGATCGCCCTACAGGCATCGACAGGCACAAAAGAAAACTGCCGCCCGGAGGCGGCAGTTTTCTTCATGCACGGCGATGGATGTGGTTCGGCCTCGAATCAGCCGTTCCCTTGCCGTTGCTGGAAGCGCTCCTTCATCTTGTCGCGGAAGGCGTCCATGCGCTCGACGCGCTGCTTGACGGCATCGCGGACAATCGCCTTTTGCGCGGGGGTGAACGTGGCGTACAGCGCGAGCCACTCGTCGCGCACCTGCTTGCGCTCGGCCTGCGCGGCGCCTTGCGCCGCATCGGCCGCCGCGGCAACCGCCGCGAAGTTGGGCTCGGGCTTGGCGAGTTCGGCGGTCATCACCGCGTGCACGCCATCCATGGCGGCACGGGCGTTCTGGCGCGCCGTCTTGCCATGGGCCACCACGGCATCCCACATCGATTGCTGCGACGTGTTGAGGCTGAGCTGCGTCTTGAGCGAGGCGAGCACGTGCTCGATCTCGAATCCGCGGCCAGGGCCGGCGCCGTGATGTCCGGGACCGCCGCCGAAGCCGCCGCCTGGGCCTCCACCGGGCTGCGCGAGCGCGACTTGGGTGCCGAGGGCAAAGAGGGCCGCGGCCATGATGCCTGCCAGACGTGGAATACGGGACTTCATGATCTGTTTCCTTTCAAACGGATGAATCGGCATTGCAACCGTCCGGGGCATGGGGCCCGTCCTGCACCGGACTCACAATCTTCGAACTACATTGTTCTCCAACGTTCCGTCACGCGCATCCGCGATTGCAACCGAACGTTGCCCGGCTTCGGCGCCGTTACAATCGCTTACAGTTGAAGTGTAGGGATCGCCGCACCTCACCCGTTTAATGCCGATATGAACACTCGCCAGGGACCCGTCAAGATCCTCGTCGTCGACGACGACGTCCGGCTGCGCGATCTTCTCACGCGCTACCTGGGCGAGCAGGGCTTCGAGGTCGCGGCCCTGCCCGACGCGCGCGACCTCGACCGCAAGCTCCAGCGCGATCCTCCAAGGCTCGTGGTGCTCGACCTCATGCTCCCGGGCGAGGACGGGCTCGCCGTGTGCCGGCGGCTGCGCGCGGCCGGCGAGATGGTGCCCATCATCATGCTGACCGCCAAGGGCGAGGACGTCGACCGCATCGTGGGCCTCGAGATGGGGGCCGACGACTATCTCGCCAAGCCCTTCAATCCGCGTGAGCTCGTGGCGCGCATCCATGCCGTGCTTCGCCGCGACGGCGACCGCGCGGTGCCGGGTGCGCCCGTGGAGGAAGGCAGCGTGGCGTTCGGCCGCCATACCCTCGACCTCGCGGCACGGACGCTCTCGCTCGAGGGCAAGAGCGTGACGCTCACGAGCGGGGAATTCTCGCTGCTGCGCGTGTTCGCCCTGGCGCTGGCTCTGCCCCAAGACTATTTCGACGATAAGATTGACCGCGCCGCCGCGTTTCTGCGGGTGATCAATTATCCCGCGCCGGCCGCGCCGCCCGCGGCAGGCCAGCT
>CAZIZD010000183.1:0-8876 GCA_964543615.1 uncultured Alcaligenaceae bacterium
ACGTTCTTGATCGGCAGCGCGGCGTCGACGTAGAGCGCATTCGGAATGAAGCCCACGAGCGTGATGGGCTCGAAGTCCTTCACCGGGTCGTAGGACAGGTCCTTGTAGAGGCTCGCGTTGATGGCGTGCGTGCTGATCGTGCCGCCGAGCAGCGTGTAGCCGTCGGGCTTGGCCTTGGCGACCGCCGCGGCGCCGACGCCGCCCGCCTGGCCCGCCTTGTTCTCGACGACCACGGGCTGGCCGAGCGCGGTCTGCAAGCCCGCGGAGATCGTGCGGCCGATTACGTCGGTGGTGCCGCCGGGCGTGAACGGCACGACGTAGGTGATGGGCTTGTTGGGATAGTTCTGCGCGAGCGCGGGCAGCGCGAGGATGGCCGCGACGAGCGCGATGGCGATACGTGACATGGGCGTGGCTCCTAATGGATTTCCGGTTCGTCGGTGGCCTTGCCTTCCTCCTCGAGGAAGTCGAAGTCGCATCCTTCGTTGGCCTGCGTGACGTGCTTCAGGTACAGCGTGCCGAAGCCGCGCGTGTAATGAGGCTTGGGCGCCTTCCACGCGGCGCGGCGGCGCGCGAGCTCGGCGTCGTCGACCTCGAGCGTCAGCGTGCGATTGGGCACGTCGATCGTGATCCGGTCGCCGTCCATAACCAGCGCGAGCGGACCTCCCACGTGCGACTCGGGCGCGACGTGCAGCACGCACGCGCCGTAGCTCGTGCCGCTCATGCGCGCGTCCGAGATGCGCAGCATGTCGCGCACGCCCTGCTGCAGGAGCTTCTTCGGGATCGGCAGCTGGCCCCACTCTGGAAGCCCCGGCGCGCCTTGCGGACCGGCGCTCTGCAGCACGAGCACACTGTCCTTGGTGACGTCGAGCGCGGGATCGTCCACTCGCGCGTTCATGTCGTTGTAGTCTGTGAACACCACGGCAGGGCCCGTGTGCTTCGCAAGGTGTGGTTCCATCGCCGCGGGCTTGATCACCGCGCCGTCGGGGGCGAGATTGCCGCGCAGCACCGCGAGCCCGTCGTGCGCGACCAGCGGGTTGTCGCGCGTGCGGATGACGTCGTCCTGCCAGACTTTGGCGCCCTCGAGGTTCTCGCCGAGCGTGCGCCCGTTCACCGTGCGCGCCGAGATGTCGAGCAGGTCGGTGAGGCGCGACAGCATGCCCCGCAACCCCCCCGCGTAGTAGAAGTCCTCCATCAGGTACTTGCCGGACGGCCGGATGTTGGCGAGCACGGGTGTGCGGCGCGCGAGCTCGTCGAAGCGCGCGAGGTCGAGCGACACGCCCGCGCGGCGCGCGGTGGCGATGAGGTGGACGATGGCGTTGGTAGAACCGCCGAGGGCGAGCACGGTCGTGACCGCATTGTCGATCGCCCGCTGATCGACGAGGTCCTTGATCGCCAGGTCCTCCCACACCATCTCGACGATGCGCCTGCCGGAGTTGGTCGCCATCTGCGCGTGACGCGAGTCGGGGGCGGGGATCGACGCCGCACCCGGCAGGGTGAGACCCATCGCTTCGGTCGCGCTGGTCATCGTGGATGCCGTGCCCATGGTCATGCAATGGCCCGGCGAGCGCGCGATGCCGTCCTCGACTCCGCGCCAGTCGTCCTCGGTGATGTTGCCCGCGCGAAGCTCTGCCCAATACTTCCACGTGTCGCTGCCGCTGCCCAGGAACTGACCGCGGAAGTCGCCGCGCAGCATCGGTCCCGCAGGCACGAAGATCGTCGGCAGGTTCATCGACAGCGCACCCATCACGAGGCCCGGCGTCGTCTTGTCGCAGCCGCCCATCAGCACCGCGCCGTCGGCGGGGTAGCTGCGCAAGAGCTCCTCCGTCTCCATTGCAAGCAGGTTGCGATAGAGCATCGTCGTCGGCTTCTGGAACGGCTCGGCGAGCGAGATGGCGGGCATCTCGATGGGGAAGCCGCCCGCCTGCCACACGCCGCGCTTGACCTCTTCCGCGCGCTGCCTGAAGTGGCTGTGGCAGGAGTTGATCTCGCTCCACGTGTTGATGATGGCGATGACGGGCTTGCCGAGATAGTCGGCGCGCGAATACCCCATCTGCGCGGTGCGCGAGCGATGCCCGAACGAGCGCAAGTCGTTGACCCCGTACCAGCGGTGGCTGCGGAGCTCCTCGGGCTTCTTGCGTGGCTTGGACATGTGGGGCTACTTCCTTCAGACCGGATTGACGTACGCCGTCTTCACGGTCGTGTAGAACTCGCGCGCATACGCGCCTTGCTCGCGGGGGCCGTAGCTCGATCCCTTGCGGCCGCCGAACGGCACGTGATAGTCGACACCGGCCGTGGGCAGGTTGACCATCACCATGCCCACCGCGGCGTTGCGCTTGAAGTGCGCGGCGTGCTTGAGCGAGCGCGTGCAGATGCCCGCGGTAAGCCCGAACGGCGTGTCGTTGGCCACGGCCAGCGCCTCGTCGTAATCCTTGACGCGAATGACGCTCGCCACCGGCCCGAACACTTCCTCGCGGTTGATGCGCATCGCGGGCGTGGTCTCGGTGAAGAGCGCGGGCGCCAGGTAGAAGCCCTTGGTGTCGCGCGTAAGAAGCTCGCCGCCCGCGACCAGCTTGCCGCCCTCGGCCTTGGCGATCTCGACATAGCGCAGGTCCTGGTCGAGCTGGCTCTGGTCGACCACCGGGCCGATATCGGTGCCGGCCTTCAGGGCATCGTCGATCTTGAGCGCGGCCATCTTCTTCGCGAGCGCCTCGACGAAGCGGTCGTGGATGCCCTGCGTTACCACGATGCGCGAGGCGGCGGTGCAGCGCTGTCCCGTCGAGAAGTACGCGCTCTGGAGGCACGCGTTGACCGCGACGTCGAGGTCGGCGTCGTCGAGCACGACCTGCGGGTTCTTGCCGCCCATCTCGAGCTGGATCTTCTTCATGCTCTCGATGGCGGTCTTCGCGATGTTGGTGCCGGTAGCCACCGAGCCCGTGAAGCTGATCGCGTCGACGTCCTTCGAGCGGACGATCACGTCGCCTACGACGGACCCCCGGCCCATCACCAGGTTGAACACGCCCGGCGGCAACGCCGTGCGCGAGATGATCTCGGCGAGCGCCCACGCGCATCCCGGCACGAGGTCAGCGGGCTTCAGCACCACGCAGTTGCCGTAGGCCAGCGCGGGTGCGATCTTCCACGCGGGAATCGCGATGGGGAAGTTCCACGGCGTGATCATCCCGATCACGCCCACGGGCTCGCGCGTGATCTCGACGTCGATGCCGGGCCGCACCGAGGGCACCAACTCGCCCTGCGCGCGGATCGCCTCGCCGGCGAAGAACTTGAAGATGTAGCCCGCGCGCGCAGCCTCGCCGATGCCTTCCGGCTTGGTCTTGCCTTCCTCGCGCGAGAGGAGGGTGCCCAGTTCCTCCTTGCGGGCGAGGATCTCGTTGCCGATCGCATCGAGGATGTCGGCGCGCTGCTGGATGCCCGCTTGCGCCCACTTTGGAAACGCCGCGCGCGCCGCGGCGATGGCGGCTTCCGCCTGCGCGCGGTCGGCCTGCGCATACGCGTCGATCACGTCCGCGGTGTTCGACGGGTTCACGTTGGGCGAGGCGTTGGCGCCTGCCACCCACTGGCCGCCGATCAGGTTCTGCTTGCTCATGTTTGGAGTCCTCGTGCGCTCTTGTCGCGTTGGTCGGACGGGCCGGATGATAGCGCTAGCATCCAGCCCGCGTCAAGGTTGACCGGGGAGCCTCAAGTCGTTCCGCGGTCCACGATCTCGAATCCCACGTCGATCACCGGCTCGGGGGGCACGCGGCCCTCGATGCGCGCGAGCAGGAGCTCCGCGGCTCGCCGTCCTATCGACACGCGATCGATACGCACGGTCGAAAGCGCGGGCGAGGTGTGCTCAGCGAACTCGAGTCCGCCGAAGCCCATGATGGCGAGCTCGCGCGGGACGGCGAGCCCGCGCGCCCGCGCCTCCTCGAGCGCGCCATGGGCCAGGAGATCGGAGCTGCAGAACACCGCGGAGGGCTTCGTCTTTCTATCGAGCAGCGTGGCGAGTCCCTGGCGGCCCAGTGCGAGCGTGGAGGGCGCGGGCACCGTCGCCACCTGGACGTCGCGGCATCCGCGGGAGGCGAGCTCGCCCACGAATCCGCGTTGGCGCGCGAGCGCGCGCGTGTCGTCGGCCCACACGAGGCCGAACCTGCGATGGCCGCGCGCAAGCAGATGGCGCGCGACCGCGGCGCCCACCTGCTCGTGCGAGAACCCCACGAGCATGTCGATGGGCGTGGGCGTCATGTCCCACGTCTCGACCACGGGGATGCCCGCGTTGATGAGCCGCTGCCGCACCTGCGGCGCGTGGTTGATCCCCGTGAGGTAGATCGCGTCGGGACGGCGGGAGAGCACCGCGGAGAGGAGCGCCTCCTCGCGCGTGGCGGGGTAGCCGGACAAACCCAGCAGCACCTGGTAACCCGCTTCCCACAGGCGGTCGGTCAGCGCCTGCACGGTGTCGACGAAGATTGCGTTGGTGATCGAAGGCACGATGGCCGCGATGAGCCGCGTGCGCTTGCTCGCGAGCCCGCCCGCGAGCAGGTTGGGCACGTAGCCCGTGCGCTCGATCGCCTGCTGCACGTGTGCGAGGGTCTCGGGTGTCACGAGCTCGGGCCGGTTCACGACCCGCGAGACGGTGATGGGCGACACGCCGGCGATCTTGGCGACGTCGGCGAGCGTGACCGATCCCGTCGCGCGGGTGGACGCCGCGGGCTTGCGTGATCCTGGGGCGGGCTTGCTCGCCATGTCGCGATGATAGCGATAGCATCCATATGCGTCCAGAAGGAGGACGAATGCGGCCGCGTGCTAGATTGGGCGCCCCATGGCGGAGCCTTCAGACCCGCATCGACCGTTTCCGGCGAGCTTCCGCCGCTTCCTGTGGACGCGTGTCCTCGGCGGCACCGCCAACAACATGCTCATGGTCGCGCTCGCGTGGCAGATGTACGACCTCACGGGCAGCGCATGGGATCTGGGACTCGTCGGGCTCGCGCAGTTCGTGCCCGCGCTCGTCTTCACGCTGCCGGCCGGGCAGTGGGTCGATCGCGTCGACCGGCGCGGCGTCCTTGCAATGGCGCTCGTGCTGCAGGCGGTGTCCGCGGCAGTGCTCACGGTCGGCAGCGCCGCCGATTGGGTGGGCCCCGGCGTGATCTTCGCGATGTGCGCCGTCATGGGCGTGGCGCGCGCGCTGCAGATGCCCTCGTCGCAGGCAATCGTTCCCGCGCTGGTGGCCGTGGAGTCGCTGCCGCGCGCGTTCGCGGCCAACTCCACGCTGCTCAAGATCGCGGTGATCGGTGGGCCCGTGGTGGGCGGGCTCCTCTACGTCTTCGGGGCGGCGGTGGTGTACGCGACGTGCCTCGCGTTTCTCCTCGCGTCGATCGCGTGCGTCATGGCCATTCCGCGCATCGCACCGGCCCGGCACGCCGCTCCGGTGTCGATGGAGTCGCTCATGGCGGGCTTCGCGTTCATCTGGCGCAAGAAGCAGGTGCTGGGCGCGATCTCGCTCGACCTCTTCGCGGTGCTGCTGGGTGGCGCGACCGCGCTGCTGCCCATCTATGCGAAGGACATCCTCGGCACCGGCCCGTGGGGCCTCGGATTGCTGCGTGCAGCACCCGCGCTGGGCGCGCTCGCCATGGGCATCCTCCTTGCGCAGCGGCCGCTCGAGCGCCACGCCGGGCGGCGGATGTTCGTGTCGGTCGCGATCTACGGCGTGTCGATGATCGTGTTCGGCTTCTCGCACGATCTCGTGCTGTCGTTCGTGGCGCTCGCGATCGGCGGCGGCGCGGACATGGTGAGCGTGGTGGTACGGCAGACACTCGTGCAGCTCGACACGCCCGACGACATGCGCGGCCGCGTGAGCGCGGTCAACGGCGTCTTCATCGGGGCCTCCAACGAGCTCGGCGAATTTCGCGCGGGCACGATGGCGGAGTTCATGGGGCCGATCGGCGCCACCGTGGTCGGCGGCGTGGGCACGCTCGTGGTGGCCGCGCTCTGGATACGGTGGTTCCCTGCGCTTGCCAGGCGCGACCGCCTGATGGATCGCGAACTGTAGCCCCTGACCCTAACCCGCAGCAGCGAGCCATGCGAGTGCCGCGACGCCTGCCACCGCGAGCGCGCCCCACGCGCGCAACGCGACGTCCGACGCATGCAGCGGCGGCTTCACGAGATCGTCGTCGCGCAGTGCATCGGGAAACGGCCGCGGCGGCACCGGCACGATCTGCAACCTGGTGCGGTCCTTCGGCAATCGTGCCTGGTATTCCGCCAGCGAATCGACCGGCGCGTCGCCGAAGACGCGGCTCGAGGGAAACTGCGGCAGGCGCAGGAAGGCCAGGGCGTCCAAGTCGCTCGCGAGCATGCGCCCCAGGCGACCCTCGCAGGCGGCGCCCGCGACGAGCGCGCGCACGCTCGCGTACGCGTCGTCCATCGCGGCTGCGGGAAAGAGGCGCGTGCGGTCCGTGATCATGTAGTCGAAGGCGATCTTCGCCTTGGCCACGGAGCGCTCACGCAGCATCATCCAGGGAAACGCGATCCACGCGAGGACGCGCGACGTGGGACCGCGCGCAGGAATCGGCCAGCCGAGCGCGCGCAGCGTGTCGACCGAGATGCTCGTGCAGTTGCTCGCGGGGTGGTAGTACGCGAGCTGGTGGCGGTAGAACTGCCGGTACACGCGGCCGAGCGCGGATTGCACGAGGGCTGCCGCGCGAACGTCGCGCAACACCATCGTGAGCAGGTAGCTCGGTCGATACCAGCCCTGGCCGCTGTTGAGGTCGCCCAGGTACGCGTCGAGCGGGACGGGCGCGGCGACGATACCTTTCTCGCTCTCGCTGTCGAGGGTGTAGAAGTTGTTCACCAGCCAGTCGCCGATGCGGCCATCTTCGCGGACGCGTCCCGTGACGATCGCGAAGTGGCCGGCATGTGCCTCGTCGTCGTCGCCTTGCGCGCCGTTGACCATCAGCGCGAGCACCGGGCGGCCGCTCCAATCGGACGCATGGTCGCGGCGCCATAGCGTCCACGACGCGAACGGCGCCTCGCTGCCGCCGCGCGGCGCCTCGCGCATCAGAGCGCGCAGGCCGGGGACTTCGCGCATCGGCGGCGGCGACGCGAGCGCGAAGTCGTCGGGCCACACCGTGCGCATCTCGAACGTGTCGCCGTGCAGCGTGCCGCGCACGGTGAGCGGGTGTCGCGCAAGATACGCGGATGAGCTCGCGTCGAAGTATGCGCGGTTGAGCGGAATCTTCGCGACGAGGCGCAGCGCGAGGCCGTCGATCGCGCGTCCGTCCCCTGACATGCGCGCGCCGTGCCGCGTGTCCCGTGCGCCGACGAGGACGAGCGGAGGAAAGTCCACGGGATCGCCGTCGCGCCATGTGGAGGCCCAGGCGCGAACGTCGTCGAACGCCGGTGCTCCTCGCGCGAACGACGCGACGGGCATCCCCTCGCGCGGCACGGCGATGGTCTCGTGCTCGAAGTACCACCGCGGCTGGCGCGGAACATCCGCGGCGTCCGCGCCGGTCGTCAGCGTGAACGCCGACGCAGAATACAAGCCGTAAGAGGCGTCGCCGCTCATCGCGCGCGCCGTCGCGCGGGCTGGCAACGCGGGCAGTGGAAGAGGCCGCGTCCGCCCTCGTCGCGGCGCACGATGCGCGCGCCGCACGACCAGCACGGTGCGCCCTCGCGCCCGTACGCCAGGAAGCGATAGTCCTCGAAAGGCACCCCCGCGCAGCGCGCCGCGCGCGCACGCGCGGCCTCGTTGGTGACGCCTTGCGTGCGATAGCTGCGGCGGGCGATGACCAGGATCGCGCGGGCGAGGCGGGCGCGCTCCTCGTCGCGCAACTCATGCGGACGCAGGTTCGCGCGCAAGCCCGCGACGAACAGGATGTCGCTGCGCAGGTAGTTGCCGAGTCCCGCGGCGAAACGCTGGTCGAGCAGCAGGCTCGCAAGCGAGCGTCCGCGAAAGCGCGGGTCCGCGAGACGCTTTCGCATCGCGGCGACCGTCGTCGTGGCCTCGAGCACGTCGGGACCGAGTGCCGCGATGTAGGGGTGCGCCTCGACTTCCTCCGACGGCAGGATCTCGATCTGTGTCGCGCTGTACAGCGTGACGGTGTGCCCGGCCGTCCCAAAGATCACCCGTACCGCGCGCCGTCCGTCCCCCGTGGCCCGGCCCTCGCGCACCTCCCACTCGCCGTAGAGCTGGTTGTGGCTGTAGTGCGTGAGGCCGTTGTCGTATTCGACGAGCAGCGCCTTGCCGCGGCTGTACACGCGGCGTATGCCGGCGCCTTCGAGTCGCGCGGCCATGTGCGCGAGCCGCGGCACGAGGTATTCGATGCGCAGGAGGGGAACGCCGGCGAGGACGCGCGCGAGCGCATCCGCGCTGCGGCGGATCTCGGGGCCCTCAGGCAACGGCGACGCGGGACGGGCCCGCGACGATCTCGCCGATGTCGGCCGCGCGCTCGAAGCCTTCGCGGCGGAACAGGTCGAGCACGTCACTCGCGTGCGCGGGATCGCATGCAACCAGCAGTCCGCCCGAGGTCTGCGGATCGGTGAGCAGCGCGCGCTCGACCTCTCCCATGCCCGCGCCGAGGTCCACGTCCGCGCCGTAGCCCGCCCAGTTGCGGCCCGATGCGCCCGTGAAGTATCCCGCGCGGGCCAGCGCATCGACGTTGGGATGCAGGGGGATGCGAGCGTAGTCGACACGTGCGCCCGCGTGCGAGCCGCGGCAGATCTCGAGGAGATGGCCGAGGAGGCCGAAGCCGGTCACGTCGGTCATGGCGTGAACGAAGGGGGCGTCCGCCAGCGCGATGCCGGGGGTGTTGAGCTTGGTGGCGCTCGCGATCATGGTGCGGTAGTCCTCGTCAGACAGTCGCTCCTTCTTGAGGGCTGCACTGTAGACG
>CAZIZD010000184.1:0-8844 GCA_964543615.1 uncultured Alcaligenaceae bacterium
GCTCGACACGCCGATGAAGCGCTTCGACCTCATGATCGGCGTCGACGTGCGCGGCACGTTCCTGTGCTCCCAGGCCTGCATTCCGCATCTGCGCGAGTCGTCGCGCGCGGGCCGCAACCCGCACATCCTGACGCTCGCGCCTCCGCTCGACATGAACCCAAAGTGGTTCGCGCCGCACCTCGCCTACACCATCGCGAAGTACGGCATGGGCATGTGCGTGCTGGGCATGGCGGAGGAGTTCCGCGGCGACGGCATCGCGGTCAATGCGCTGTGGCCGCGCACGGCGATCGCCACCTCGGCCCTGGCCATGCTGCCGGGCGCGCTCGAGAAGCTCGATGGCACGCGCAAGCCGGAGATCATGGCGGATGCGGCGCACGCGATCCTCGTGCGCGACGCACGCACCACGACCGGCCGCTTCTTCATCGACGACGAGGCGCTGTCAGAGGCCGGCGTGAGCGACCTGACGCCCTACGCCGTCAAGCCGGGCGCAGCCCTCGTGACCGATCTCTTCTTGTGACGGCACGCCGCACATGGCGGTTCGTCCCGATCCACGCGGCGGCGAAGCGCCTGCTCGAGACGAGCTAGGCGAACGCTGAAAAGAGATCGCCGTCCGGCACCGGCGCCTGCCGGATGAACTCGACGAGCCTGGGCTGGATGAGCCTGAGGGCGCCGGGCTGTGCGTTGGCGTTGCCCGGCGCGCTGTTGATGAGCAGCGCGTAGTTGGCGCCGATGGCAAGGTGCTCGACGTAGGTCTGCACTCCGGGTAGGCCGCCGTCCTTGCCATAGCTCCAGCGCTTGCCGTTCGGACCGGGGAACGACTGCACCATGTCCCACGCGAGCCCCATCCAGTGATCGGGCGATGGGCCCGCGATCCCTGGCGCGGGCGCGAGCATCGCCTCGATCATGGCCGGGGGCAGGAACGGCGTGCCGGTGCGCGAGCCGTCGATCGCAGTCATGATGCGCATCATGTCGACGCTCGTGGCCTGCCATCCGCCGGACGCCATCACCATGCGCGAGTTGCCGCCCGGCACCTCGCGCTCGCTGCCCAGCACGTAGCGCTTCGCCTCGCCCGGAAGGTAGCGCGGCTCGACGTCGTCGAGGCGCACCGACGTGGCTCCCATGGGGCGCAAAGTGTTCTGCTGCACGTATTCGGGGTACGCCTGCCCCGTCACCCTGGCGATGATCCCGCCCAGGAGCACGAACCCGAAGTTGGAGTAGACCTGCCGCGTGCCGGGCGCGAAATCGAGCGGCACGCCCTTCATGTAGCGGATCATCTCGAAGGGGGTCGGAGGCTGCCGCAGATCGAGCGTCCGCTCGATGCGTGGTGCCCATCCCGACGGATCGCCTTCGGCCTTGCGGTCCCATCCGCCGGTGTGATGCAGGAGCATCTGCACCGTGATCTGCGCAAGCCGCGGATCCTCGCGCGCACCCGGCGCAAGCGGCATCTCGCGGAAGAACGAGAAGGCGCGGTCCGACAGGTTGAGCCTGCCCTCGCTCACGAGCTTCAGGATCGTCTGCCCCGTGAGGACCTTGCTCACGCTCGCGAGCGCGACACGGGTCTCCGGCCGCATGGGCGTACGCTGCGCGAGGTCGGCATAGCCGTAGCCGCGCGCGAGCTTGAGCCTGCCTTCGCGTGCGATTGCAATGGAGACGCCGGGCACGCCGTGGTCGCGCATGATCGACGTCACTTCACCGTCGAGCGCCTCCATGCCCTGCAGCGCGCGGCCAGTCACGGGAATGCCGTTCACGTTCGCGGGCTGGGCCCGTGCGACGACGGGAACCAGCGACGCCGCGCCGATCGCGCGCAGCACGCTGCGCCGGGACACGCTCACGCGTGGCTCACTCGTCGTCGGGGAGCACCGATCGCGTGCCACCTTCCGCTTCGCGCGGCGCGACGTTGCCGTCGACCTCGCGCGGCGCGCGCGGCTGCTGCGGCCCGCCGCGATTGCCCCGCGGCCCCTTGTTCGGACGTCCGCGCGGACCGCTGCGATTGTTGCGCGCATTGAACGTATCGGCCTCGCCGCCGCCAACCGCACCGGCGTCGTTGTTGCGAGGAGGGCGATGGGGCAGCGTGAGCGTGTGGCCGAACGGGGACGCGTTCTCGTTGTGCTGAGGCTGGATCTCGTCGAAGTCGACGCGCGGGCCGTCGCCCTGCGCATGCACGCGGCGCGGACGCTTCTGGATCACGCGCACCGCGGGCGCATTCGCATTGCTCATCGGCTGGCGCTCCTCGAAGTCGACGATGCGCTCCTCGCGCTCGGGCACGTGGACGAACGGAGAGCGCGGCCCCTTGCGCTTCTTGTTGCCTTGCGGACGCTGTCCGGGGTGGGGCGGCCGCTGGCCCGGATGCTGGCCGCGTTGGCCCGCATGCTGCGGCCGTTGGCCGTGGCCCTGCCCCTGGCCTTGCCCCTGCCCGCCCTGGCCTTGACCTTGCCCCTGCCCGCGCGGTCCCTTGCGCTGCTTCTGCGGCTTGCCGGGCCGCTGCGGACGGTTGCCCTGCGGCGGACGGCCTCCCTGCGCGTTCGACTTGATGCCGGCCGCCTCCATGACGACGGTGACTTCCGGCGGCTCGAGCTCCTTCATGTCGCCGCGCTTCAGCAACGACGGCATCGCGATGCTGCCGTAGCGCGTGCGGATGAGCCGCGAGACCGGCACTTCCAGCACCTCGAACAATCGCCGCACCTCGCGATTGCGTCCTTCCTTGAGGACGACGTGGTACCAGTGGTTGACGCCCTCCTCCTCGCCGCCGCCGTCCTCGACCTTCTCGCACTTGGCCATGCCGTCGGCGAGCTCGATCCCATCGCGCAGGCGCTGCATCTGCTCGTCGGAGAGGCGGCCGATCACGCGTACGGCGTACTCGCGCTCCACCTCGTAGCGCGGATGCATGAGACGGTTGGCAAGATCGCCGGAGTTGGTGAAGAGCAGGAGGCCTTCGGTGTTGAAATCGAGGCGCCCGACGTTGATCCACTTGCCGTTGCCGATCGAAGGCAGCTTGGCGAAGACCGTGGGACGCCCTTCGGGATCGTCGCGCGTGACGATCTCGCCCGACGGCTTGTGATACATGAGCACGCGCGGGCGCGGCTCGGTGAAGCGCACCTTCACGAGCTCGCCGTTGATGCGAACCTCGTCGCCGGGACCGACCTTCTGCCCCACTTCCGCGGGCAGGCGGTTCACGGTGATGCGGCCCGCGAGGATCATCTCCTCCATCGCCCGCCGCGAGCCGAAGCCGCACGAGGCCAGCACCTTGTGCAGGCGCTGCGGCTCGTTGAAGACCTCGTCAGTGGAGCGTTTGATTTTCGCCGGCGGCATGCTCTCCTGGATCGCGTGAAGCGCCAGGCTCGGCTGCTTCATCGCTACCGAGGAGCGGGGTCGCGAGGGCGAATGCCGCCTCGGCGGCCTTGGTGGGGGCATCGGGCATCTCCAGGAGGTGGGATGTATCGAGCTCGGCGAGAGGAGGCAGTTCCGCAAGGGAGCGGAGGCCGAGGTCGTCGAGGAAGACCTTCGTCGTCGCGTAGAGCGCCGGGCGTCCCGGCGTCTCGCGATGACCGACGATCTCCACCCATTGCCGGTCCTCGAGCGTCTTGATGACGTTGGTCGAGACGGCAACCCCGCGGATGGACTCGATGTCGCCGCGGGTGACGGGTTGCTGGTACGCGATGATGGCGAGCGTCTCCATAATCGCGCGTGAATAACGCGGGGGCTTCTCCGGCGACAGCCGGGCGAGGTACGACTGCACCGCCGGCACGCCCTGGAAGCGCCAGCCGCTCGCGACCTGCACGAGCTCGACCTTGCGCCCTTGCCAGTCCGAGCGCAGGTCGTCCAGCACCTTGCGAATCGTGTCGGCGGGCAGTGGCGGCTCGAAGAGCTTCCCGAGCTCCTGCACGGTCACCGCCTCGCCGGACACGAGGAGCGCCGCTTCGAGGATGCTCTTGATCTCGGCGATGTCGCCGCCGGCGTGCTCGGAGGCCGCGTCGCTGGCGTGCTCGGATGCCGTTTCGCCGGCGTGCTCGGAGGCCGCCTCGCCGGCGGCCCCTGCAGCGGTCTGTGCAGTCTGCTCCGCCGCGTGCTCCGCGCCGCGCTCCGCAGCCTGTTCCACCGCCTGCTCCGCCGCGGGCTCGGATTGCGTTTGGTCGATCGTCGGTTCGTCAGGGCTCATCGGAAGCAAGCTCGAAGGCGGGCGCGCCGCGCAGGGTCACGTGAATGGGGGCGTAAGGCTCGGTCTGGGCGATGGAGACCAGCTGCTCGCGCGCGAGCTCCAGCATGGCGAGGAACGTCACGACGAGATGCGCGACGTCCGCGTGCTCGGCGAAGAGCGCGGTGAACTCGACGTGCGGCGCGCTCTCCAGGAGCTTCAGCATGCGGCTCATCTCGCTGCGCACCGAAAGCTGTTCGCGCGTGACGAGGTGATGGCGATTCACCTTGGCGCGCTGGATCAGCGCCGCCCATGCGGCCTTGAGATCGTCGGGCCGCACCTCGGGCAGGCGTTGCGCCGCGACGCGGTCGAACCATACGCGCACGACCTCGAAGTCGCGCTCCACGAGCGGATGGTCGTCGATCGCGCGCGCGGCCTGCTTCATGCGCTCGTACTCGAGCAGCCGGCGCACGAGCTCGGCGCGCGGATCCTCGGGCTCCTCGCCCGGCGGGGCGGGCGGCTTGGGCAGCAGCAGGCGCGACTTGATCTCGATCAGCACCGCGGCCATCAGCAGATACTCGGCCGCGAGCTCGAGCTGCGTGCGCCGCATCATCTCGACGTAGCCTAAGTACTGGCGCGTGAGATCGGCCATCGGGATGTCGAGGACGTTGATGTTCTGCTTGCGGATGAGATACAGCAGGAGGTCGAGCGGCCCTTCGAACGACTCGAGGAAGACCTCCAGCGCTTCCGGCGGGATGTAGAGGTCGTGCGGAAGCTCGGTGAACGCCTCGCCGTAGACGCGCGCGAGCGGCTTGGGCTCCGCGGACGGATGCGCGAGGTCGAGCGCCGCTTCCTCGCTCAAGATGGAACCCCGCGCTCACTCATACGACAGGCCCATCGCCTCGCGGACATCGCGCATCGTCTCCTCGGCGAGCTTGCGCGCGCGCTCGTTGCCGTCGGCGACGATATTGCGGACGAGCGCCGGATCGTCGATGTACTTCTGCGCGCGCTCGATGATGGGCGCCTGCTCGCGAATCACCGCGTCGATGACCGGCTGCTTGCACTCGAGGCAGCCGATGGCCGCCGTGGTGCAGCCTTGGCACACCCACTTCTTCGTCTCTTCCGTCGAATAGATCCTGTGCAAACCCCACACGGGGCATTTCTCGGGATTGCCGGGATCGGTGCGCCGCACGCGCGCGGGATCGGTCTGCATCGTGCGGATCTTCTTCGTGACCTCCGCCGGGTCCTCGCGCATGAGGATGGCGTTGCCGTAGGACTTCGACATCTTCTCGCCGTCGAGGCCCGGCACCTTCGGGTTCTCCGTCAGCAGGGCCTCGGGCTCGGGCAGGATCATGCGGCGCGACCCTTCGAGATAACCGAAGAGACGTTCACGGTCGCCGAGGGGAAGGTTCTGCGCGTCGTCGAGGAGCTCGCGGGCGGCTTCGAGCGCGGCTTCGTCGCCCTTCTCCTGGAACGCCGTGCGCAGTTCCGCGTAGCGCTTCGCCTTCTTGCTGCCGAGCTTCTTGATCGCGGCCTTGGACTTCTCCTCGAAGCCCGGCTCGCGCCCGTAGATGTTGTTGAAGCGGCGCGCCATCTCGCGCACGAGCTCGACGTGCGACACCTGGTCCTCGCCGACGGGCACCATGTTGGCGCGATAGATGAGGATGTCCGCGCCCTGCATCACCGGGTAGCCCAGGAAGCCGTAGGTCGACAGGTCCTTGTCGCCGAGCTTCTGCTGCTGGTCCTTGTAGGTGGGCACGCGCTCGAGCCAGCCGATGGGCGTCATCATGCCGAGCAGCAGCGTGAGCTCGGCGTGCTCCATCACCTGCGACTGCACGAACATCGTGGCGCGCGACGGATCGAGTCCCGCGGCGAGCCAGTCGACCATCATCTCCCACGTCATCGCCGAGATGTTCTCCGGCGACTCGTAATGGGTAGTGAGGGCGTGCCAGTCTGCGGCGAAGTACAGGCACTCGTACTCCTCCTGCAGCCGCACCCAGTTCTTGAGCGCGCCATGGTAATGGCCGATGTGCATGCGCCCGGTCGGGCGCATGCCCGACAACACGCGGTCAGCGAACATTGATGAGTTTGTCGTTTACGCCGGGATGCTCGTCAGAGCCCGGACAGTGCGAAAACAAGAAATGCGAATACCCTGTAAATCGGTCCCAGGATCGTCCACAGCGCGCCCGGGATCGCAATCAACGCAAGGATCACGAAGAATCCGTACGGCTCCGCGCGCGCAAGCATGGCCGCGGCGCGGTGGGGCAGCACACCCACGGCGATCCGTCCACCGTCCAGCGGTGGTATCGGCAACAGGTTCAACGCAAGCAACGCGAGGTTGATCCTGATGCCCACATCCGCCATCCGGTACAGCCCGTCGCTCGTCCATGGACCCGAAGGTCCCGTCGCTCCCAGCAGGAACGCCCAGCCGAGCGCCATCACGAAGTTGGCCGCCGGACCCGCGCCCGCCACCCAGATCATGTCCCGCTTCGGATGGCGCAGGTTGCCGAAATTGACCGGAACCGGCTTCGCCCATCCGAACAGGAACGGGGCGGAAAGCAGGAACAGCACCCCGGGTACGAGCACCGTGCCGATCGGATCGATGTGCTTGACGGGGTTGAGCGTCACCCGTCCCAGCATCCACGCGGTCTGGTCGCCGAACACCCGCGCGACGTATCCGTGGGCCGCTTCGTGCAACGTGATCGCCAAGACCACCGGCACGACATAGAGTACCGCGGTCTCGAGCCAATCCATTTGCGGCCTCATTCTACCTCAACTCCCGCGCCGCGCCGGGCGGGGGAGTCACGCCGTCAAAGACCGAGGCGCGTGAGGTCGCCGCCGCCCACTCGCACGATCTCCGGCGGATCGCGCGAAAGATCGACTACCGTCGTCGGTACGTCCGGACAAGGCCCGGCGTCGACGATGAGATCGAGCGACGATTCGATGCTGTCGCGAATCTCCTGCGCGTCGTGCAGCGGCGCGGTGGCGCCGGGGAGGATGAGCGTGGTAGAGAGAATCGGCTCGCGCAGCTCGGCGAGCAGCGCGCGCACGACGGCATGGTCGGGGACGCGGATGCCCACCGTGTGGCGCTTGCGATGCAGCAGCCGTCGAGGCACTTCGCGCGTCGCGGCAAGGATGAACGTGTACGGGCCCGGGATGCCCTGTCTCACGATGCGGAACTGCCAGTTGTCGACGTGCGCGAACCGTCCCGCGTCGGCGAGATCGCCGCACATGAGCGTCAGCAGGTGCCGCTCGTCCACGCCGCGGATGGCGCGCATGCGCTGCGCCGCGTCGGCGTCCCCCACGCGGCAGCCCAGCGCGTAGCTGGAATCGGTCGGATAGGCGATCACCCCGCCTTGGCCGAGGATCTGCGCGGCCTGGCGCATGAGGCGCGGCTGGGGGTTGGTCGGATGAACGGCGAAGAACTGCGCCACGAGAATGACTGCGTTGCCCGGATATATAATTGTCGCAGAATTCGACCATTCAGTTATAAGACCGTGAACCTGCAGCAACTGAAATACCTCTGCGCCATCGTCGATCACGGGCTCAACGTCTCCGACGCCGCCGAGGCGCTCTTCACGTCGCAGCCCGGCATCAGCAAGCAGATCCGGCAGCTGGAGGACGAGCTCGGCCTTTCGGTGTTCGTGCGCCAGGGGAAGCGCCTCACCTCGCTCACGCCGGCCGGCGAGATCGTCGTCGCCACCGCGCGCCGCGCGATGCGCGAGGTGGCGAACCTCAAGCGCGTGGCCGACGAATACCGTGGCGACGATACCGGCACGCTCTCCATCGCGACCACGCACACGCAGGCGCGCTACGTGCTCCCCAAGGTGCTGCGCGAGTTCGCCACGCGTTATCCCAAGGTCAAGGTCGTGCTGCACCAGGGCAACCCGATGCAGGTGGCCGAGCAGACGGCGCGAGGCGAGGTCGACATCGGCATCGCGACGGAAGCGCTCGCCGACTATGCCGAGCTCGTGACGCTGCCGTGCTACCAGTGGAACCGCGTCGTGATCACGCCCACGCGTCATCCGCTCACGCTCTCGCGCGCGAAGCCGCTCTCGCTGGAAGCGCTCGCGAAGTTTCCGATCGTCACGTACGACTTCAGCTTCACGGGACGCTCGGCAATCAACGCCGCATTCGCGGCGCAAGGCCTCGAGCCCAACGTCGTGCTCACCGCGCTCGATTCCGACGTGATCAAGACCTACGTCGAGCTCGGCATGGGGGTCGGGATCATCGCGCAGATGGCCTACGATCCGGAGCGCGACACGCAGTTCGAGAAGTTCGACGCCGGCCACCTCTTCGCGCCCTCCGTCACGCGCCTCGGATTGCGGCACGGCGTGTTCCTTCGCGCCTACGTCTACGCCTTCATCTCGCTGTTCGCGCCGCGCTACGACCGCGCGGCCATCGACGCCGCGCTCGAGGGCCGCAACAGGAAATGAGCCCCCACGATCGCAGGACTGCTCCGCTCGCTGCCCCCCGAGGGGGCGCAGTCGATCCCTCGGGGCCCAGCGAGCAAGGCGGCCGAGTCCGAACGGCGAGGCAAGGCCCGAAGGGCGCGTCGCCGCGCGAGCGTACGCGACCGACACTCGGGCGCTCTCATCTCGATACGAAACCGAAGTGGGCGCGGCCCATCCGGATCCACGGATGAGTGTCGAGAGCAGCGCCGCGCCGCTCGTGCATCGGCGCTCGTGGGCATTCGCGGGACTCATGGCATC
>CAZIZD010000185.1:0-8841 GCA_964543615.1 uncultured Alcaligenaceae bacterium
CTTCCTCGTAGTCGACCTTGACGAACTCGCCGCCGAGCGACACCACCTGGTCGGCCACCTCGGCGCGCGTGTCGTTGGCGCGCACGATCGCGCCCAGGTTGGCCGACGTGCCGATGGCCGCGAGTCCCGCGACGCCGGCACCGGCAATGAACACCTTGGCCGGCGGGATCTTGCCCGCGGCCGTCACCTGTCCGTTGAAGAAGCGCCCGAAGGCGTTGGCCGCCTCGATGACCGCGCGGTAACCGCTGATGCCGGCCATCGACGTGAGCGCGTCCATCTTCTGCGCGCGCGAGAGCTGGCGCGGCAGGCAGTCGATGGCGAGCACCGTCGCCTTTTTCGCGGCGAGCTGCTGCATGAGCTCGGGGTTCTGCGCGGGCCAGATGAAGTCGACCAGCGTGCTGCCCTCGCGCATGAGTCCGACTTCCGCGGGTGTCGGCGGCCGCACCTTGAACACGATGTCCGACTTCGCCCATAGCTCGGCAGCGTTGGTCAGGACCTCGGCGCCCGCGGCGCGGTAGGTGTCGTCCGCGAAGTTGGCGGCGTCGCCCGCGCCCGTCTCCACGGCCACGCGGAATCCGAGCTTGACGAGCTTCTCGACCACCTCCGGGACGGTCGCAACGCGCTTCTCGCCCGGGAAGATCTCCCGCGGCACCCCGATCAGCAACGACATTGTTGTTCTCCCTGTACTGACTCTAGGTCCGCAACGCTTCTAGGTCTCAACTATCAGCACGCGATTCTTTCGCATCGCCGCGGATAGATCAAATCGCCGCGACAATCGCTTTACCGAGATCGGCCGTCGTGGCCTTGCCGCCCAGGTCGGGCGTGCGCGGCGCGTTCTTGTCGGCGAGCACGCGCTCGATCGCCGCGAGGATGGCGTCGCCCGCTTCCTTGTGCCCGAGGAAGTCGAGCATCAGCGCGCCGGACCAGATCTGTCCGATGGGATTGGCGATGCCCTTGCCGGCGATGTCCGGCGCGGAGCCGTGCACCGGCTCGAACAGCGAGGGAAACTTGCGCTCCGGATTGAGATTGGCCGACGGCGCGATGCCGATGGTGCCGCAGACCGCAGGCCCCAGGTCGGAGAGGATATCGCCGAAGAGATTGGACGCGACCACGACGTCGAAGCGGTCGGGCCGCTGCACGAAGTGCGCGGCGAGGATATCGACGTGGTACTGGTCGGTGCGGATGTCGGGATACGCCGCGCTCATCGCGCGGAAGCGCTCGTCCCAGTAGGGCATGGTGATCGCGATGCCGTTCGACTTGGTGGCGGACGTCACGTGCTTCGCCGCACGCGTGCGCGCGAGCTCGAAGGCAAAGCGCATCACGCGGTCGGTGCCCTTGCGCGAGAAGCACGACTGCTGGAACACGATCTCGCGCTCGGTGCCCTCGTACATGCGCCCGCCCACCGACGAGTACTCGCCTTCCGTGTTCTCGCGCACCACCACGAAGTCGATGTCGCCGGGCTTGCGGTTGGCGAGCGGCGACGGAATGCCCGGCATGAGCTTGCACGGGCGCATGTTCACGTACTGGTCGAAGTCGCGCCGGAACTTGATGAGCGATCCCCACAGCGACACGTGGTCGGGCACCGTAGCGGGCCAGCCCACCGCCCCGTAGTAGATCGCCTCGAACGGCATGAGCTGCGCTTGCCAGTCGTCCGGCATCATCTTGCCGTGCTTCGCGTAATAGTCGCAGCTCCAGTCGAAAGACGTGAACGCGATGTCGACCCCGAACTTGCGTGCCGCGGCCTCGACCGCGCGCACGCCCTCCGGCATGACTTCCTTGCCGATGCCGTCGCCCGCAATCACCGCGACCTTGTGCTGTGCCATCCCGTCTTCCTCCCTGTCCGATCCCCGGAGTTTAAAGCCCCTCATCCGTACGGACCATGGCGGATGCACGATCGGCGCGGCGCGTGGTGTCGCGGGTGGCTTCGCGGGCGACATCGGCCACGCCGTCGCAGCGCCCGTCTCGACGTAGCGCGGTTCCCGCGCTATCGTTTCCGGATCCTTGCCTGCGAGGTGCACGCGATGGGAGTGATGGTGATGGCCCTGTTCCGGCCCAAGCCCGGCCGCGAGTCCGATCTCATGGCGTGCATGCGCGACCACCTGCCCGTCCTGCGCGGGCAGGGCCTCGCCACCGAGCGGCCCAACGTCGTCCTTCGCGCGAGCGACGGCACGCTCGTCGAGATCTTCGAGTGGGTGTCGCAGGAGGCCATCGACGCCGCGCACGGCAATGCGGAGGTCGGCAAGCTGTGGGCACGCTATGCGCAGTGCTGCGACTACGTGACACTCGCCGATCTCGCGGAGGCCAAGTCCATGTTCCCGGGGTTCGAGCTCGTCACGATGTAGCACCGCGGGGGCGTGGTAAGGTCGAGGGCTTTGCCGCTCGTCCACGGCTTTTTTCGCTTCGCGCCATGCCATCCGCGTCCGCCGGTGCTTCCGGCTCCGTTCCCGCGCACCGCCGCGCCGTCCTGATGATGATCGCCGGTGCGATCTGCTGGTCCACCGGGGGCCTGCTCGTGCGCGCCCTGTCGATCACCAATGCATGGGAGATCGTCTTCTGGCGCTCGTTCTTCATGTCGGCGTTCGTCGCGGGGGTGCTGCTCGTCATGCACGGCCGCGACATGCCGAGGCGCGTGCGTGAGGCGGGCATGCCCGGTCTCGTCGCGGGCGCGTTCCTCGCCGGCACGTTCTTCTTCTTCATCGGCTCGCTCACGCGCACGACGGTCGCCAACACGTTCGTGCTGATGAGCGTCTCGCCATTCCTCGCCGCGATCGCCGCGCGCGTCGTGCTGAAGGAGCCGGTGCCGCTGCGCACGTGGTTCGCGATCCTCATCGCGCTCACCGGCATCGTGGTCATGTTCGGCGGAGCGGCCGACGCCGGACAGCTCACCGGCAATCTGCTCGCCCTCGGGGTCTCGGTGTTCTTCGCGGCGCAGCTCACGGTCCTGCGCAAGTTCCACGCGACCGTCGACATGCTGCCCATGGTGATGATCGCCGGACTGTGGTCGCTCGGGCCGGCTTACGCGATGATGGGGCCCGTCACAGCGAGCACGCAGGATCTCCTCGTGCTCTGCGTGATGGGATGCTTCCAGCTCGGGGTCGGCTGCCTGCTCGCAACCGCGGCCTCCAAGGCGCTCACGGCCACCGAGCTGGGCCTCCTCGCGCTGCTCGAGCCGATCCTCGGTCCCATCTGGGTCTGGGCGCTCCTGGGCGAGCACCCGGGCACCCCGGCGCTGATCGGCGGCACGCTCGTGCTGTCGGCCGTCATCGCCAACCAGGTGCTCGCGATGCGCCGCGTGCGTGGCGGCGGCGTCGGGGCGCCCCTGCCGGGGCCTTGAGGGTATAGTTCGCACCCATGAAACAGACCTTCCTCGACTTCGAGCAGCCCATCGCGGAGCTCCAGCAGAAGATCGACGAGCTCCGCTTCGTCCACGAAGATTCCGCGGTCGACATTTCCGACGAGATCTCGCGGCTGACCAAGAAGAGCCAGCAGCTCACCAAGGACATCTACGCCAAGCTCTCGGCGTGGCAGATCGCACAGGTGGCGCGCCACCCGCAGCGGCCGTACACGCTCGACTACGTGAACGGCATGTTCAGCGACTTTCGCGAGCTGCACGGCGACCGCTCGTACGCGGACGACCCCGCCATCGTCGGCGGGCTCGCGCGCTTCAACGGACAGCCGTGCATGGTGATAGGCCACCAGAAGGGCCGCGACACCAAGGAGAAGATCCACCGCAACTTCGGGATGCCGCGCCCCGAGGGCTATCGCAAGGCGCTGCGCCTCATGAAGCTCGCCGAGAAGTTCGGCCTGCCGCTCTTCACGTTCGTCGACACCCCGGGCGCGTACCCCGGCATCGGCGCGGAGGAGCGCGGGCAGTCGGAGGCCATCGGCCGCAGCCTCTACGAGATGGCCGGCCTGCGCATTCCCGTGATCGTGACGGTCATCGGCGAAGGCGGCTCAGGCGGTGCGCTCGCCATCGCGATCGGCGACGTGACGCTCATGCTCCAGTACGCGACCTACTCCGTCATCTCGCCTGAAGGATGCGCGTCGATCCTGTGGAAGTCGGCCGAGCAGGCGCCCGAGGCCGCCGAGATCCTGGGCATCATCGCGCCGCGCCTCAAACAGCTCGGTCTCGTCGACAAGGTGATCGCCGAGCCCCTCGGCGGCGCGCATCGCGATCACGCGGCGATGATGGTCACGCTCAAGAAGGCGCTGACCGAGGCGCTGCGCAACGCGAGCGACCTGCCGATCGACACGCTGCTCGAGCAGCGCGAGGACCGCATCCTCGCGTACGGCCGCTACAAGGAACTGAGCGCGGGGTGATCCTGCGCGCCGTCCGGGCCGACCTCGACGCGCGCCTCGCGGCCGGCGACGGCGTGGTCGTCGCACTCTCGGGCGGACGCGACTCGGTCGTTCTTCTCGACGTCCTGTTGCGCGAGGCACGCAATCGCGTGCGCGGCGCGGTCCACGTCCATCACGGACTCTCGCCCAATGCCGACGCCTGGGCGGCGTTCTGCGAAACGCTGTGCAGCGAGCGCGAACTGCCCCTGGCCGTGCGCCGCGTCGAGGTCGATCGCGGTCCCCAGACGAGTCTCGAATCGGAGGCGCGGCGAGCGCGCTACGAGGCGCTGGCGGACGCCGCCGCCCGGATGGGATCGACCATCGTCGCGCTCGCACATCATCGCGACGACCAGGCCGAGACGCTGCTCCTGCAGCTCCTTCGCGGCGCCGGACCGCGGGGACTCGCGGCGATGCCCGCGCTGCGCGACGATGCGCGCGGCGTGCGCTGGTGGCGCCCGCTCCTCTCGGTGCCACGCGCGGCGATAGACGCCTACGCCGCGCATCGCGGCATGCGCTGGATCGACGACGAGAGCAACGACGCGCTCCATCACGCGCGCAACGCGATCCGCCACAGGGTGATGCCCGCGATCGCGGAGGTAAGCGCGGCTGCCGGCGTCACGCTGTCACGCGCGGCGGAGCATCAGGCGGAGGCGGCCCGGCTCGCGGACGATCTCGCCGTCATCGATGCCCACGGCGCGTGCGACGGCACCACGCTCCTGCAAGCCGCGCTCGCGGCGCTGCCCGCGCATCGCGCGCGCAACCTCCTGCGCTGGTTCCTGCACGCACGCGGGCTGCCCGCGCCGTCGACGGCGCGCCTCGCGGCCATGCTCGCGCAGCTGAGCGACCCACGCGACGATGCGGCGATCCGCCTCGGCCACGCGGGGGCGGAGATCGGCGTCTACCGCGGCCGCATCCATGTCCACGATCCGCCGCCGGCGCCGTACGACGTCGCATGGGACGGACGCTCGGGACTCGGGTTACCGCACGGCACCCTCGATGTCGAGGAGGCCGTCGGTGGCGGCATCGACGCCGGCCTGCTGCGCGATGCGCATCTGCGCGTGCGGACCCGCATCGGCGGCGAGCGCATGCAGCTCGCCGCGGACCGGCCGCGGCGCGCGCTGAAGCACATCCTGCAGGAGGCGGGGGTCCCGCCGTGGGAGCGTCGGGCGCTGCCGGTCGTCGTGAGCGGCGACGCCGTGGTCGCGGTGCCGGGCATCGGCGTGGACGCGTCGTGGCAGGCACCTCCCGGCGCGCGCGGCATCGTGGTGGCCTGGCGCCCGGAGTGAAAAGCGAGGCCGGAGCCGACCGATCCGGCCGGCTCCGACCCCGCGATGCTTCGACCCGACGTCAGTCGGCGTAAACGCCGGCCTTCTTGATGATCGGCGACCAGAGCTCGACCTGCGCCTTGGCTTTCTTGCCGAGCGCCTCGGGCGTGGCCTGCGCCACCGGCACCGGCTCCGCGCCGAGTTCCGCAAGCCGCGTCTTGACCATCGGATCCTGCACCGCGACCTGCAGCGCCTGCGCGAGGCGATCGACCACCGCCTTGGGCGTGCCCTTGGGCGCGTACAGGCCATGCCACACCGCTACGTCGAAGTTGGCGAGGCCGGATTCCTGCATCGTCGGGAGGTCGGGCAGCGACGGCACGCGCTTGGGCGTGGTGACCGCGTAGGCTTTCACCTTGCCGGCCTTGATCTGGCCCGTCGTGTTGGTGGTCTGGTCGCACATGAAGTCGACCTGCCCCCCCAGGATGTCGTTCATCGCCGGGCCCGTGCCCTTGTACGGCACCGTGGTGAGGTCGACCTGAATCGCCGACATGAGGAGCATGCCGCACAGGTGCGAGGCCGAGCCCAGCCCCGCGTTGGCATAGGTCACCTTGTCCTTGTTGGCCTTCACGTAGGTGATGAGCTCCTTCATGTCCTTGGGCGGAAAGTCCTTCTTCGAGATGAGGGTCATCGGCACGTCCGCGACGAGGCCGACCGGCTCGAAGTCGTTAAGCGCGTCGTAAGGCAGCTTGCGGTACAACGAGGGCGCGGTCGTCTGGCCAATGTGATGCAGGAGCAACGTGTAACCGTCCGGCTTGGCCTTGGCGACCTTGTTGGCGCCGATGGTGCCGCCGGCGCCGCCGGCGTTCTCGACGATCACCTGCTGCTTCAGGTTGCCGGTCATCGACTGGGCGATGAGGCGGGCGACGGTGTCGGTGGGGCCGCCTGCGGCAAAGGGAACGATGACGGTGACAGGCTTATCCGGGAACGCCTGGGCTGCGGCCAACGTGGCCGAAACAGCGAGCGCGAGGCCGGCGAACAGCTTCCGGGCAATGGGCAGCATCTTGGACATCCTCCAAAGGGATAGGTGAGCAGGCCGTCTCCTGCGGCGCTTTTGCAGTGTCATGGTAATGCACCCTCCCGGCACCGTCACTTGGCTTTGATCAAGGTTCCGCGCATTCCTGACGAACGGCGCCGTCCATGCTAGAATATTGGGTTTCCTCGACATTTTCAGGCAACGGAGAAGAAATGGCGGTCGAACGCACGCTTTCCATCATCAAACCCGACGCCGTGGCCAAGAACGCCATCGGTGAAATCCTGTCTCGTTTCGAGAAGGCGGGACTCAAAATCGTGGCCGCGCGCATGGCCTGGCTCTCGCCCGCGGAAGCCGGCGGATTTTATGCGGTTCACAAGGAGCGCCCCTTCTTCCGCGACCTGGTGGAGTTCATGACTTCCGGCCCGGTGATGATCCAGGTCCTCGAAGGCGAGAGCGCCATCGCGAAGAACCGCGAGCTCATGGGCGCGACCGACCCCAAGAAGGCCGCCCCGGGCACGATCCGCGCCGATTTCGCGCAGTCGATCGACGCCAACGCGGTCCATGGCTCGGACGCGCCGGAGACCGCACGCAACGAGATCGCGTACTTCTTTCCGGCGCTGGCGGTCTACAGCCGGTAACATCCGCGAACGAGTAGGCGCGTGAACGGGCGAGGGGACATTTCACCGGCGTTGGCGATCCGATTCACGCGTTCACCCGTTCACCCGTTCACTGCCCTCGAATGAACCTGCTCGACCTCGACAAGCCGGCCCTCGCGGCGTTCCTCGCGGAACGCGGCGAGAAGCCTTTTCGCGCGCAGCAGGTCATGCGTTGGATCCACCAGCGATTCGTGGACGACGTCGGTGCGATGTCCGACATCTCGAAGAACCTGCGCGAATCTCTGGCGCGCGACGCCGTCGTCGCGGGTCCGTCCGTGATCCGCGACGCCACGGCCGCCGACGGCACGCGCAAGTGGCTGCTCGACGCGGGCGGCGGCAACGCGGTCGAGGCGGTCTACATTCCCGAGGACGACCGCGGAACGCTCTGCATTTCCTCGCAGGCAGGCTGCGCGCTCGACTGCGCCTTCTGCTCCACGGGCAAGCAGGGCTTCAACCGCAACCTCACGACCGGCGAGATCGTCGGGCAGCTGTGGCACGCCAACCGCACGCTGCTGAACGACGGGATGTCCGCGCCCTGGGTCGAGCAAGGCAGGCCGCCCGTCACCAACGTCGTGATGATGGGCATGGGCGAGCCCCTCGCCAATTTCGACAACGTCGTGCCGGCGCTGCGCCTCATGCTCGACGACAACGCGTACGGACTTTCGCGCCGCCGCGTCACGCTGTCGACCTCCGGCCTCGTCCCGCTCATCGACCGCCTGCGCGAGGAGTGCCCCGTTGCGCTCGCCGTCTCCCTGCACGCACCCAACGACGCGCTGCGCGACCGCCTCGTCCCGATCAACCGCAAGCATCCGCTGCGCGAGCTCATGGCCGCGTGCCTGCGCTATCTTCCCGCCGCGCCGCGCGATTTCGTCACGTTCGAGTACGTGATGCTCGACGGCGTGAACGACAGCCTCTCGCATGCGGACGAGCTCGTCGCGCTTGTGCGCGACGTCCCGTGCAAGCTCAACCTGATCCCGTTCAATCCCTTCCCGGGCAGCGAATTCCGCACCAGCCCGCGCTCGCGCGTCCTCGCGTTCCAGAAGCGCCTCATCGACGCCGGCATCGTCACCACGGTGCGCAAGACGCGCGGCGACGACATCGACGCCGCCTGCGGGCAGCTCGCGGGCCAAGTGAAGGACCGCACCAAGCGCCGCCTCGCGACGCGCATCGTCGCCGTGCCGGCGCAATGACCAGGCGGTGAAGAGGCCGTGAACATGACACGCGCATTGCTGCTCCTCCTCGCCATCGCGCTCGTCGCGGGGTGCGAGTCGACCTCGTCGTCCAAGCAGGCGCAGCCCGCGCCGCCGCAGACCATTCCCAAGCCGCCGCCGCTGCAGGAAGCCCCGCCCGCCTACCGCGCCCAGCTGCACGCCGAGATCGCCGCGGGCTTCTACGAGCGCGGCCAGATGCAGGTCGCGCTGCAGGAGCTGGAAGAGGCGATCAAGCTCGATCCCAAGAACGCCAAGATCTACAACGTCTACGGCCTCGTGTACGCGGTGCTCGGCGAGGACGCCAACGCCGAGCGCAACTTCCAGCAGGCCCTGGCACT
>CAZIZD010000186.1:0-8787 GCA_964543615.1 uncultured Alcaligenaceae bacterium
GCACGGAAGCGGTCGGCCAGGTCCTCGGCCGTCATCGACAGCGCCTTCTGGCCCTGGCGGTTGGTGAAGAGATAGGTGCCACGCAGCGGGCTCACCCAGGCGAGCTTGGCGAACGCGAGCTGCCCGTCGTCGGCCTCGAACTCGATCCAGACGCCGCGCTCGAGGCTGCGCGCGATCTCGAGGTAGTCGTCGGCAATGACCTCGCGTTGCGGCTCCACCGGCTCGGGGATCGCCTGCTGCATCGCGGCCGCGAGCGCTTCCGCCTTCGCGGCCTTCGCCTCGTCGCCGGAGGCCTTGGCGATCTCCGCTTCCGCGCGCGCCTGCTCGGCCACCGCAGCAGTGGGCGAGCGGTCGGAGGCGAGCGACGGCTTCACCGCAGCCGCGTGCGCCTCGACGAGGTTCGACATGAAGACTTCGCGCTCCTCGACCGCCCAGCCGCGATGCTGCATCCCCGCGGACAGGCGCTTCAGCAGAGAGGGCAGGAGCGCCACGAGATGACGCCGGTCCTCGACCGAGCGCTTGGGCTGCACGCTCCACACGAGATCCTCGAGCGTGGACACCGAGGAGCTCCAGGCCTCGCTCTCCTCGCCCTGCTCGAGGTAGACGTGCTCGAGCGCGCCCTGCCAGCGCTGGCGCAGGAACGCCGCCAGGAAGTTGGGAACCGGGCTCGACTCGATGCGCTTTTCGATCTCCGCCTTCGCCAGCACGCCGCCGATCTGCTGGCGGTCCCTCTTGTTGATTTCATCGGCGGACGACTGGATGTTCTCCTCGGCCGCCTTCTCTTCTTCGGCGAGGAACTTCTCGAGCACTTCGCGCTGCTCGTCGAAGATCGCAAGATCGTCGCTGAAGTTGTCGAGGATCTGGTGGACGATCTCGCCGATCTTGCGGTACAGCGGATCGTCCGGACCCATCGCCGGAGACCAGCCGAGGCCGGCCTGCGCGAGTCCGTTCACCAGCAGGCGCGACGGATGCGTCTTCTTGGCGAAGAACGCCCCGTCCAGCATCGCCGCCTTGAGCACGGGGATCTGCAGACGCGCGAGCAGCGCCTTGATGCCGTCGGGCAGGTCCTTCGTCTCGAAGATGAAGTCGAACAGCATCGCGACCATCTCGATGGTCATCGACTCGAGCTGGTTCGCCTTCTGTCCGAGCGGGGACTCCTGCAGGTCGCGCAGGACGTTGTGCAGGCCTTGCGGGATGCCGGAGAAGTCGACCTGCGCACCCCCCACGTCGAAATCGGTCTGGCCGGCCTGCAGGCGCGTGAGACCTTCGTGCAGGTCCGGGCTCGAGATGATCGGCGCGCCCGGCACGTAGCCCGAGGGGGTGGGGCGCAGCGGCGCGAAGCCGTGGGCCTGCACCGGCCCGGACGGCATGCTGATCACGGGCAGATCGTCCGGCGACCCCTGGGGCATTTGCTGCTGCGGGAAGCCTGCCGGCATCCCCGACATCGGGGGCACCTGCGGCATCTGTTGCGTCATGCCGCCCATGGGCGACGGCGCCTGTCCCTGCGGCGTCGCGCTGCCGTACATGCGCTTGAACATCGCCATCACGTCGAGCTCGGACCCCGCGCCCGGCGGCGGCGGCGGCTTGGCTCCCGGCTGCGGCGCCTTGGCGCCCGGACGGTCGTGGCCCGCCGCGCGCTGGATGCCCTGCCGCGACTGCGACGGCATCATGTTGAGGCGCGTGAGATGCTCGTTGAGGTACGCGTAGATCGTGTTGATCTCACCAAGCTGCGCCTGGTTCAAGTCCTTCATGATCTGGAACTTGATCTTGCGATCGGTCTTGAGCGTGCCCACCGCCTTCGAGAACGCGCCCACGATCGTGGCGGGCCCGAGCGGGTTGCCCTCGGTCGGAAGATCGGGCTTGCCGAGGAGATAGCCCACGCCGCGATTGAGCGTGGCAAGCTCGTCGTGGCAAAGATTCTCGACCACGCGCGTGATGTTCCCGGTGAGCACCTGCTCGTCCATGGACACGGTCTCGACCAGGGTGAGCTTGCTCGCATCGACCTTGGAGAAGTCGGCCTTGGGCTCGCTCTTGCCCGCGACGCGCTCGTCGATGATCTTGCGAAGCTGCCGCTCGAACTCCGCCATCAGCGCCGGGCGCTCGGCCATGAGCGAGCCGCGCGCGTCGAGGAACATCTGCTGGTCCTCGCGCACGTCGGTCTTGCCGGCGCGATCCATGAGGAGGTCGCCGACGCGATCGAGGATCTGCGCGAACGCCGTGGTGAGGCGCACGACGGCGAGGTCGCGGCATTCGTTGAGAATGCGCGACAGCTCGCGAGAGGGCTGGCGTCGGGTCGCCGCCTCGGTTGTCGGGGCGTTCACTTCGGTTTTCGGGCGTTTGGCGTCAAGGCGTTAGGCGACAAAACGGCGAAGTTACTGTAGCACAGCCTATCGCGCGTAAGTAGATGCACCTCCGGCCGTTACCCGGGGGGCCGGGAAGGCTACCGCTGGAGGTCGGCCCAGGCCTTGTCGACCCGCTTGAAGGACACCGGAAACGGCGTCTTGAGCTCCTGGGCAAAAAGAGACACTCGCAACTCCTCGAGCAGCCAGCGGAACTCGGCGAGCCGCGGGTCGGCGCGCCCGGCGGCGCGGTCGGCGTTCGCCCGTTCGACGTAGCGCCGCCACCAGAGGGCCACCTGCTCGGCGTGCCGGGCGTCCCGGTCCGGGCGCTCGGCGTATTTGGCAATGCGCCGGTCGAGCGCCGTGAGGTAGCGCGGGACGTGGACGAGCTGGTCCCAAGGCGTGGCGCTGGCAAAGCCCGGATGGACGAGCGCATCGCGGACCGCCCGCACCTCGCTTGCAAGGCGCGGCCACTTGGCGGCCGATGCGAGCCGCTGCGACAGCGCCTGGTGCCGATCCGCGATTTCCAACAGTAGGCGGAACGCGCCGCTCATCACCGCCGGGAGCCGGGTCCGCGCCCGCTTCACGAGCTCCGCGAACGCCTGCGGCGAGCGCGGCAGGGGGTCGTCCGCGAGGTAGGCACGCGCCTTCGCGGCCGCCAGGATGTCGGCGAGCAGCCGGTCGGTGGGGATCACGGGCTTGAGCTTCAGCGCAGCGTCGTTGAAGGGTCCGCCGCCCTTGTCGTACTGCTTGGCTGCATCCTTGAGGGCGAGGTCGAGGAGGCGCAACACCCCCTTGCGGGTGGACTGCTCCGCCGCCTCGGCGGTGTCGAGAAGCGAAAGCGACACCGAGTCGCCATCGTCCACGAGCGCGGGATACCCGGTGATGCGCGCCCCGCCCCGCGTGAAGGTGAGCGTCTGCGGAAGATCGCCGAAGTCCCACTGCCGCAGTCCCTTGCGCTCGAACGCCGATCCGGTCGAGGCGAACGACAGCTGCGCCGCCTCGCCGAGTTTTGCGCGCAGTGCCGCGACGTCGCGATCGGAGGCAAGCTCGCGGCCCGCCTCGTCCACGACCGTCACGTTGACCATGAGATGCGGCGGCAGCTCGATCTCGCGCAAGACGTCCGCGGGCGGGGCATCGCCAAGACGGCCTTGCAGGTGGCTGCGCAAAGCGTCGGGCAGCGACGCGTCCTGCGCAGGAGACGCCGCGAGGAATCCGGTGACGAATTCCGGAATGGGAATCACGCGATTGCGCCACGCCTTGGGCAGCGCCTTGAGATAGTGCGTGACCTTCTCGCGCACCATGCCCGGGACGAGCCAGGTGAGCGCGGCATCGGGCAGCTGGTTGAGGAGGGAGAGCGGCACGGTGAGCGTGAGCCCGTCGAGCGGATGCCCCGGCGAGAAGCGGTACTTGAGGGGCAGCGCGGTGCCCGCGACGTCGAGCTTCTCCGGAAACAGATCGCCGGTGACGTCCTGCGCCGTGCGGCGCATGAGTTCTTCGCGCGTGAGGAAGAGCAGGCGCGGCGACGCGGCCTCGGCCTCCTCGCGCCAGCGCTCGAAGGCCACCGCCGAATGGACGTGCGCAGGAACCCGCTCGGCGTAGAACTGCGCGATCACCTCGTCGTCGACGAGCACGTCCTGGCGGCGCGCCTTGTGCTCGAGCTCGGCCACATCCTCGACGAGCGCGCGATTGTGCGCGAGGAACGTGCCCTTCGTGCGCAGCGCGCCCGGCACCAGCGCCTCGCGGATGAACACGTCGCGCGCCGCCGCCGGGTCGATGCGGCCGAACGACACGGGCCGCCGCGCCACGAGCGTGAGCCCATAGAGCTGCACACGCTCGCTCGCCACCACCTCGCCGCGCTTCTCCTCCCAATGCGGATCGAAGTGATCGCGCGTCACCCGATTGCCCGCGACCTCCTCGATCCAGTCGGGCTCGACCTTCGCGGCACAGCGCGCGTAAAGGCGCGTAGTCTCGGTGAGCTCGGCCGCGAGGATCCATTTCACGGGAACGCCCTCGCTGCGCCGCGGCGCCGTCTCGGATCGCGTGCGGCCGCGCCCCGTTGCGAGGCCGGACCCCGGATGCAGGTAGAAGCGCAAGCCGCGCGCGCCGAGGTAGTGCTCCTCGCCTTCGGCCTTCACGCCGACGTTGCCGAGCAACCCCGCGAGGATTGCCTTGTGCAGGAGGGCGTAGCGCGCGGTGTCGAACGTCTGCGGCAGCGCGCGCGACCATTTGAATCCCGCCTCGTCGAGCGTCGCCTCGAGCTGGCGATGCACGTCGCGCCACTCGATGAGGCGCAGGAAGGAGACGAACTGCGCGCGGCACGCATCGACGGCGCGGCGATGCGACAGCTTCTGCGCGGAAAGGTCGGTGAAGAATTCCCACAACGCGACGAGCGAGAGAAAGTCGGAGCGCGCGTCACGGAACTTGAGGTGCGCCTGGTCCGCGGCCTGCTGCTTGTCGAGCGGACGCTCGCGCGGGTCGGGCACCGCGAGCGCGCTCGCGATGACGAGCGCCTCGGCGACGCAATTGCCTTCGCGCGCGGCAAGCACGATGCGACCGATGCGCGGGTCGAGCGGCAGGCGCGCGAGCTCTCGCCCGAGCGGGGTCAGCGTGCGAGCCTCGTCGACCGCGCCCAGTTCCTGCAGGAGCTGGTAGCCGTCGGCGATCGCGCGAGGCGTGGGCGGCTCCAGGAACGGGAACGCGTCGACGGCGCCGAGGTCGAGCGAAGCCATGCGCAGGATCACCGAGGCGAGCGAGCTCCGCAGTATCTCGGGATCGGTGAAGCGCGGACGCTTCGCGAAATCCTCTTCCGCGTAAAGACGCACGCAGATGCCCTCGGACACCCGGCCGCACCGTCCGGCGCGCTGCTGCGCCGCCGCCTGCGACACCTTCTCGATTTGCAGCAGCGTCGTCTTGTTGCGCACGCTGTAGCGCTTCACGCGCGCGAGCCCGGTGTCGATCACGTAGCGGATGCCCGGCACGGTGAGCGACGTCTCGGCGACGTTGGTCGCGAGCACGATGCGCCTGCCCCGGCTCGGCGCGAAGACGCGCTGCTGGTCGGCCACGGACAGGCGCGCGAACAGCGGCAGGATCTCGACGTCGCGCGCGTACGGACGGCGCGCCAGCCCCGCGCGCAGGAGGTCGCCCGTCTCGCGGATCTCGCGCTCGCCGGGCAGGAACACGAGGATGTCGCCCGGTCCTCCGCGCCACAAATCCTCGGCGGCGTTGACGATCGCTTCCTCGAGATCCTCCTCGTCGTCGGCCTCGCGATCGCTTTCGGCGGCGACGTCGCCGCCGGCCGGCGGCCGGTAGCGCACTTCGACGGGATAGGTGCGCCCCGAGACCTCGATCACCGGGGCGTCGAAGTGCTTCGCAAACCGGTCGGCGTCTAGTGTTGCCGACGTCACGATCACCTTGAGGTCGGGCCGCCGCGCGAGCAGCCGCTTCAAGTACCCCAGCAGGAAGTCGATGTTGAGGCTGCGCTCGTGCGCCTCGTCGACGATGATCGTGTCGTAGGCGCAGAGCTCGCGGTCCCCTTGCGTCTCGGCGAGCAGGATGCCGTCGGTCATGAGCTTGACGTAGGCATCGGGCCGGGTCTGGTCGGTGAAGCGCACCTTGAAGCCGACCGCGTCCCCCACCGCCTGGCCCAGCTCATGGGCGATGCGCGTGGCCACCGCGCGCGCCGCGATGCGGCGCGGCTGCGTGTGGCCGATCATCCCGCGGACGCCCCGGCCCGCGGCGAGGCAGATCTTGGGCAGCTGGGTGGTCTTGCCGGAGCCCGTCTCGCCGCAAACGATCACCACGGGATGGTCGCGAATGGCGCGCCCGATTTCCTCCGCGCGCTGGGAGACCGGCAGCTCCGGGGGGTACGAGATGCGGGGGCGGGCGCGGGCGCGGGCCTCCGCGCGGGCCACCGAGCGCCCGATCTCCTCCTCGATGCGGGCGACGTCGGCGGGCGCGCGCGCCCTGTCCAACCTGCGCGCGAGGCGAACCGCGTCGGCGGCCATCGCGAGCGGGAGGCGCACGCGAAGGTCGTCAATGTTGCGGGGCATCGTCAATTTTACCGCCCATGCGTATCATCGCCCGGTCAGGCGCCAAGGCGCCGTCCCTTCGGAGGTTCACTTCCATGCGTTTCCCCAAACTCACCGCTCTGTCCCTGGCCCTCGCGATCGGCCTGGGCGCCATGACCGCGGACGCGGTCACGCTGCGCTGGGCCGGCCGCGGCGACATGCAGACCACCGACCCGCATTCGCAGAACGAGGGGCTCACCAACAACATCAACGAGCTGATCTACGAGTTCCTGGTCCGGCGCGACAAGCAGCTCGGCATCATCCCGTCGCTGGCCGAGTCCTGGACGCAGGTCAACCCGACCACCTGGCGCTTCAAGCTGCGTCCCAACGTCAAGTTCCACGACGGCACGCCGTTCACCGCCGACGACGTGGTGTTCAGCTTCGAGCGCGCCAAGGCCGACACGTCGCAGCTCCGGGCGTACTCCAACAGCGCCGGCGTCGCGAAGAAGATCGACGACCTGACCGTCGAGTTCACGACCAGCGGGCCGAACCCGATCATGCTCGAGCGCGTCGCGACCATCAACATCATGTCGAAGGCGTGGTGCGAGAAGAACAAGTGCATGAAGCCGCAGAATTTCGCGGGCAAGGAAGACATGATCACGGCGCGCGAGGCCAACGGCACCGGGCCCTACTCGCTCGTGTCGCGGCAGCCGGACGTCAAGACCGTGCTCAAGAAGAACCCCAACTGGTGGGGCATCAAGACGGGACTCTTCGACGGCAATGTCGACGACGTCGTCTACACGCCGATCGTCTCCGACGCGACGCGCGTCGCGGCGCTCATCTCGGGCGAGGTCGATCTCATCAACGACCCGCCGCCGCAGGACGTGCCGCGCCTGTCGCAGACCCCCAATGTAAAGGTGATCGAGGGCGTCGAGCAGCGTATCGTCTTCATCGGCATGGACCAGGCGCGCGACGAGCTCCTGTATTCCAACGTGAAGGGCAAGAACCCGTTCAAGGACATCCGCGTCCGGCAAGCGCTCTATCACGCCGTGGACATCGACGCGATCCAGAAGAACACGATGCGAGGGCTCTCCAAGCCCACGGGCGCGATCCTGCCCTCGCCCTTGACGTCGACGCCCGAGATCGAGAAGCGCCTGCCCTACGACAAGGAGAGGGCAAAGAAGCTGCTCGCGGAGGCTGGATACCCGAACGGCTTCGAGGTCACGCTCGACTGTCCGAACAACCGCTACGTCAACGACGAGCGCATCTGCCAGGCGCTGGCGGCCATGTGGACGCAGGTCGGCGTCACCATCAAGCTCAACACGATGCCGCGCGCATTGTATTTCCCGAAGCTCGAGAAGACCGACACCAGCATGTACATGCTGGGCTGGGGCGGCGCATCCACCGACGGCGTCTTCACGCTGGAGCCGGTGCTGTCGACCTACAACGGCAAGGGCGACGGCGACTTCAATTACGGGCGCTACTCCAACGCCAAGGTCGACGCGCTGACGGCCAAGGTCAAGGTCAACTTGAACGAGAAGGAGCGCCTCGCGCAGATCCGCGAAGCGCTGCTCGCGCAGAACGCAGAGGTGAACCTCATTCCGCTGCACCGTCAGGTGATCCCGTGGGCGTCGCGCAGCAACGTCACCACCGTGCACCTTGCCAACAACAACGTGATCCCGTACTGGACGACGGTCAAGTAGCGCCGGGCGCGTAACCGCGGCGGCCGCGCTTACGCCGGGGCCTGTTTCAGCAGGCGAGCGGTCGCCAGGCTTGCGAGCAGGCACGCCACCGCCGCGGTGATCGCGAATCCCGCCCACGACGCCGCGGTGCCGTCGAGCGCCGCGCCGTGCGCGGCCTCGAGGAGCAACCCGGTCGCCACGAACGCGGGCACCGTGCGCAGGTCGTGGCGCAGCAGGAGCCAGGCGAACGCGAACGCGGTGAATCCTTCGATTGCCCCGCGCGCGGCCGCGCTCACGAGGTCCTTGCCCGACGCGAGCGCCACCGCCATGCCCAGGACGACGAGGATCGCCGCGATCATGGGAACGCGCTTCGTCCATCCCGACGTGAGACGGTCGAACAGCGAGAGCAGATAGAGCGTGACCGCAAGCGCGGGCACGAACGCGAAGCCCGCGAGCGCAGCGGCCAGCCAGCGCGACCACGCACCTTCCTGCGCGAGATCGGGCCACGCCGGCATCGACGCGGGCACCGTCGCCGCGAGCGCAGCGGCGATGCCGGCCGTGGCGAGCGCAGCGCACGCGCCGCGCAACCAGGGCGGCAGCCCGGCACCCGCGGGCCCCGCGGCCTGCAGCCGCGCGTAGTGCACGCCGACGCCGGCCAGCAAGCCCACCAGAAGCGCGAAGAAGAGTGCACCTCCGGCCGCCGCAAGCAGACTCATGGCAACCTGGTTCGTAACCGGTTCCGTCGTCTTGAGCGCG
>CAZIZD010000187.1:0-8777 GCA_964543615.1 uncultured Alcaligenaceae bacterium
GTGGGACGCCGCGGCCAGTGCGCGCTCGCAGGCGTTCCTGCTGGTGGGCACGCTCTTCCTGCTGCCTATCATCATCGTCTACACCGGATGGTCGTATTACGTCTTTCGCGGAAAGGTGCGCGCCGACGCGGGCTATCATTGAGGGCTTGAGTCCCCCGCGGAGCTGGCAGGCATGATCAGCGGCAAGACCACCCTCGTCGCGCACCTGGGTTATCCCACGGAGTCGTTCAAGGCTCCGCTCATCTACAACCCATGGTTCGACAGCAAGGGCATCGACGCCGTCGTCGTGCCCATGGGTGTCAGGAGCGAGGACTACGCGGCGTTCTTCCGCACGCTCGTCAGGCTCACGAACCTGCGTGGCGGGCTCGTCACCATGCCGCACAAGATCGCGACCGTCGCGCTGCTCGACGAGGCCTCCACCGCCGTGAAGATCGCAGGTTCGTGCAACGCGGTGCTGGTGCGCGACGACGGCAAGGTCGTGGGCGACATGTTCGACGGCGCGGGCTTCGCGCGCGGGTTGAAGCGCAAGGGCTTCGACGTGCATGGCAGGTCGTGCCTCGTCTCCGGCAGCGGCGGAGTGGGCTCGGCGATCGCGGCCTCGCTCGCGGCCGACGGCGTGGCGCGCATGGCGCTGTTCGACACGAACGGCGCCTCGGCCGAGGCGCTCGCGCAGCGCCTGCGCCGGCACTATCCCGCGATGCAGGTCACCACCGGCTCCAACGATCCCGCGGGCTTCGATCTGGTGGTGAATGCCACGCCGCTCGGGATGAAGCCCGACGATCCGCTGCCCTTCGACGTGTCGCGCATCGGCCGCGAAACGTTCGTCGGCGAAGTCGTGATGAAGAAGGAATACACCCCGCTGCTGGAATCCGCGCGCGCGAAGGGCTGCCCGATCCAGGTGGGCACCGACATGCTGTTCGAGCAGATCCCGGCATACCTCGAGTTCTTCGGCTTCGGAACTGCAACGCCCGACGAGCTGCGTGCGGTCGCGAAGGTAAGCTACTAGGTTTTGCAAAGGAGACACGACGTGACCTACGAAAACATCCTCGTCGAGACCCGCGGCCGCGTGGGCCTCGTCACCCTCAACCGGCCCAAGCAACTCAATGCGCTGAACGACATGCTCATGAACGAGCTCGGCGCGGCGCTCAAGGCGTTCGACAACGACGAGCACATCGGAGCGATGGTCGTCACCGGCAGCGCCAAGGCCTTCGCGGCGGGTGCGGACATCGGCGCGATGGCCGAGTGGACGTACATGGACGTCTACAAGAGCGAGTACATCACGCGCAACTGGGAGACGCTGCGCACGATCCGCAAGCCCGTGATCGCCGCCGTCGGCGGCTTCGCGCTGGGCGGCGGCTGCGAGCTCGCGATGATGTGCGACATCCTCGTGGCCGCGGACGACGCGCGCTTCGGCCAGCCCGAGATCAAGCTCGGCATCATTCCCGGCGCCGGCGGCACGCAGCGGCTGCCGCGCGCGGTGGGCAAGGCCAAGGCGATGGACCTCGTCCTCACGGGGAGGATGATGAGCGCCGAGGAGGCCGAGCGGTCCGGACTCGTGTCGCGCATCGTGCCCGCGGCCTCGCTCGTCGACGAGGCGGTGAAGCTCGCCGAAGGCATCTGCGAGTTCTCGCTGCCCGCGGTGATGATGGCGAAGGAGGCGATCAACCGCGCGTTCGAAGGGCCGCTCTCCGACGGCATGCACTTCGAGCGGCGGATGTTCCACTCGCTGTTCGCGACGGAAGACCAGAAGATCGGCATGAAGGCGTTCGTCGAGAAGCAGAAGCCCGTGTTCAAGCACAAGTAGCCGTGGCCAGGCTGCGCATAGCGGTGGCGGGCGCCGGCCTCATCGGCGCGCGCCATCTGGAAGAGATCGTGGCCAGCGACGATTGCGCCATCGCGTGCATCGTCGACCCGGGGCCGAAGGCCGCGGAGCAGGCCACGCGCTTCGGCGTGCCGCTGCTCGCCGCGCTGGCGGAAGGACTCGCGACCGGGCCCGACGGCGTGATCCTCGCGACCCCCAACGCGCTGCACGTGGAGCAGGGGCTCGCGTGCATCGCGGCGGGCATCCCGGTGCTCGTGGAGAAGCCGCTCGCGCACACGTTGGAAGCGGGCGAGCGGCTCGTCGCCGCCGCGGAAGATGCGGGCGTCCCGATCCTCGTCGGGCACATGCGCCGGCACAGCACGATCATGGATGCGGCCGTGCGCGTCGTGCGCTCGGGCAAGCTCGGGCGTCTGGTCGCGATCATGGGTAGCGCCGTGTACTGCAAGCCCGCGGCCGACGGCTACTTCGATCCGCCCAACGACTGGCGCCGCAGGCCCGGCGGCGGACCGATCCTCATCAACATGATCCACGAGGTCGACGCCATGCGCTCGCTCATGGGCGAGGTGGTCGCGGTGCAGGCCCAGGCCTCGAATGCGGTCCGCGGCTTCGAGGTCGAGGACACCGTCGCCATCACGTTGCGATTCGAAGGCGGCGGCCTCGGCACGTTCATGCTCTCCGACACTGCGGCCGCGCCGCGCAGCTGGGAGCAGACATCGAAGGAGAACAAGGCCTACGCGACCTACGACGACGAGGACGCGTACGTCGTGATGGGCACGCACGGGTCGCTTTCGATTCCCACCATGCGCCTGCGCACGTACGCGCGCGACGAGGACCGCTCGTGGTTCAAGCCGTTCGAGTCGTCGGTGGTGCCGATCGAGCGTGCCGACCCGCTCGCTCTGCAGATCGCTCACTTCGCCGCCGTGATCCGGGGGAGGGCGACGCCCCTCGTGAGCGGACGCGATGGCCTCATGAACCTGCGCGTGGTCGACGCCATCGCCCGCGCGGCGCGCGACGGCGGCACCGTCCTGATCGATTCGCACTGATGCACCGGGAGACTTGATGAAGAAGAAGATCGTGATGCTGCACGGCATCAACCATGCGATGTTCGGCAAGCGCGACCCGAAGCAGTACGGGACCATCACGCTGGACGAGATCAACGGTGCGCTGATCGCGCTCGGCAAGGAGGTGGGGGCCACCGTCGACTGCTACCAGACCGACATCGAAGGCGAGATGTGCCGGCGCATCCACAAGGCGTTCGAGGACAAGGTCGACGGCGTGCTCATCAACGCCGGCGCGTGGACGCACTACAGCTACGGCCTGCGCGACGCGCTCGCGATCCTCACCTGCCCGTTCATCGAGATCCACATGAGCAACGTGCACGCGCGCGAGCCGTTCCGGCACGTCTCGGTGATATCGGAGATCGCGAAGGGCTCGATCGTCGGACTTGGCGTGGACAGCTACCTGCTCGCGCTGCGCGCGCTGACGGGGTCGGCGGGGGCGGGCAAGGCACGCAAGCGGTGATCCGCAACGCCGACGACGTCACGGCCGCGGTGCTGCGCGAGCTCGAGCGCGCGCCCGACCCGCGGTTTCGCGAAGTGATGTCCTCGGCCGTGCGCCACCTGCACGCGTGGGCGCGCGAGGTGCATCTGACCGAGGCCGAGTTCCGCAAGGCCGCGGCGATTGTCGCGCGCATGGGGCAGATGACCGACAAATCGCACAACGAGGTCGTGCTGTGTGCGGGGTCGATCGGGCTCTCGGCCCTCGTGTGCCTCATCAACAACGGCGGCGAGGGGGCGCGCGAGACCACGGCCAATCTCCTCGGACCCTTCTGGCGCGCGGGCTCGCCGCGCATGGAGAACGGCGCGTCGATCGTGCGCTCGCAGGCTTCGGGCGATCCGCTCACGGTGGAGGCGGTCGTACGTGACGTCGAGGGCAACCCGGTCGAAGGCGCAGACGTCGACGTCTGGCACGCTTCGGCGCAAGGCCTCTACGAGAATCAGGATCCCACGCAGGCCGACATGAATTTGCGCGGCACGTTCACGACCGATGCCGAGGGCAAGGTGTGGTTCCGCACCCTCAAGCCCGCGGGCTACCCCATTCCCGTTAGCGGCGTGGCGGGTGACCTCCTGCGCGCGCAAGGACGGCACAACATGCGGCCCGCACACATCCACTTCCTCATCCACAAGCCAGGGTACAAGACGCAGTTCTCGCAGGTGTACGCGAGCGACGATCCCAACCTCGAAACGGACGCGCAGTTCGGCGTAACGCGGGCGCTGGTCGCGGACTACGTGGGGCGTCCGGATGGATCGCACGTGCTGCGCCACGCGTTCACGATCGAGCCGGGTGAGGCCAGGTTGCCCGAGCCGCCGATCACGGGCAAGGCAACGTAGGGGTTCCCAGCTCGCGCTCGATCCTGTGCCACGGGCTGGCTGGTTCGAGCTCGCGATGACGGCATGCGACCGCAAGCTGTCGGCTGGAATCTTCCGAAGCGGCCATCTGATCGGATGAAAGCAGACCGTCACCTGTCGCGGTGATTTGCGACTGATTTCGGCCATCGGCTCGGCGTTGATGCTTCCTGGTGAACGCCGAGCCGATGCCTCCGATCATGCGCTGCTGGACACTTACCGAACGATCGGCACCAATCTACTGCTTCACCTTTTCAACGTCGGCCAGAGTCCAGGTCTTCGCAAAAAGCGCCTTCTCCGGGCCGTAGAGGCGGAAGATGAGAAAGAAGTCTTCGCCGGTGGGTATCCAGTTCGACTCCATACCTGCCGGCGCTTTCGGCCCAAAGTACAAATCGATTGTTCCGTCGGCGTTGGCCTTAAGGTCGGCCTTCTGGTAGGACGAAATGCCTACCCTGTCCACCTTGGGTATGAAGCCTGCAGTTGCCCGGCTGTAGACAATGGCCGACCAGAACTCGCGAGCCGGCACGTCCTTGGGAACACGCAGCCGGTAGAGCGACGAACCGTCGAACAATGTCCCGCTGCTGTCTCGCAGTCCCATCAGATAAAAGCTCCCTTTGCCAAGGCGCTTGGGCAGCCATGTCGCCCAGAAATAGACGCCGCCCGCGCGCGGATCCAGCAGCAATTGGTCCTTGGTCACGAACGGAAAGCCCTGCTCCGCCTGTTCCTTCGAGAGGTTCAACGTATCCCACTTGCGGTCAGGCCAGAACGGCACGAGCGCTTTGCCCGGCGTCACGAAGTACTGCATCATCATGTCGTAGCCGAGCTTGACCGCTGGCTCGAGTGCCTTGGCAGCGTCGGCGTCCGGCTTGAACGGCTGCCCCTTCTGAATGCCGATGCTGCCCAACATCCCCATCATGACGAGGTCCTTCTCCTGCACGGGCTCCTCATTCACCACCGTGGCCAGGTCCTCGAAATAACTCTTGTCGAACTTCACGAGCGTGTCCCAAGGCTTCGGATAGGCATCGATGTAACGATTGGGCGTCGGCTTGGCGGCCTGCGACAACGGGTACGCCTTGAGCAACTGGGAGTACTTCACCCCCTCGGCGACAGTGCCACCATTGATCGCGACCGGGCGCAGACCGACGTACAGGTGGTAAGTCTTGGCACGCTGGACCAGATAACCTGCAGGTACCGGCTTGTTGTAGCCCGGCGGCAGGAACAGGTACTTGCCGCCCTTGCCTTTGTCCGCCCCTTCGGGTCCTACATCGACGACGGGGACTTGCCACGCGTCGATGACGGTCCCGAAGAAAACCGTATGTGGACTCGCGGGGGGCACATCGAGGACGACCGGCCCGTCTGCCGTGCTCAGCGATACGATGACGTAAGGGACCTGATTGTTCGCAGTCAGGAACCCATGGCGCGAGACCATTGGCTTCGAGAAGTAGATGATGTCATTGATGCCGGCACCGAGATCGCGTTGTGCGCCTCTGCGCAGTGCCGCCATGCTCACCGCGGGCATGCCCCAGATGACGGCCTGCGTGCCGCGCTGTAGCGCCTGCTGATAGTTAAGGTTTTCACCGGATGAGGCGGGCGGTGCCTTGTCTTGCGCCACGCCAGGGACGCTGCATAGGAGCAATACTGCGGCAAATGTCAGTCCAGCCAGTTTGTGTAGCTTCGCGTTCACGGGCAGCTCCTTGTTTCAGGTTATCGATATGAAATGTGATGAATGAGCAAGCAAGGCATTGCATGTCCAGCGGTATCAAACCAAGGCCGCCCACCAAGAGCGGTCAATATTCAACCCCGCCGCCAGCATAGGGATGCGAGACGCGCGATTTTCAGCGACGCCGATAGCCGGGGTCAAGTTGCGGCTCTCTTGGCATCGTGCATTGGCCACGCGACGGGAACGACTGCCTTGAAGCAAACTTGAACGCGACGTTCACCGGCTGCCGTTGGCCGTAGGCTGCAAGCCAGCAAGGTTACGCGCCAGCAGCGTTTACAAACCTGCGCTCGACAACGGCTCTGGACGTTTCGGATCTAGTCCAAACGCCGCAGGTACGCACGCGTGACCTCGCCGACGCCGCGCACCCCGAGCATCGCCATGTCGCGATCCACTTCGCTTGCGAGCAGCTTGATGGCGTGCGCGACGCCTTCATCGCCCGCGATCGCCGCCGCGTAGTTGAACGGCCGCGCCACGAACACGAAGCGTGCGCCGAGCGCGATGGCCTTCAGCACGTCGGTGCCGCGGCGGATGCCGCCGTCGACGATGACGGGGATCTCCTTGCACGCGGCCACGACATCGGGCAGCACGCGCAGTGCGGAGAGCGTGCCGTCCAGCTGGCGGCCGCCGTGGTTGGAAATGATCACTGCGTCGGCGCCGCGGTCGCGCGCGATGCACGCGTCGTCGGGATGCATGATGCCTTTGATCACGAGCTTGCCGCGCCAGCGGTCGCGAATGCGCGAGACGTGCGACCAGTCGAGATGGCCGCGTTCCGCGAAATCGCGCGCCACCCCTCGCGAAAAAATCGCCACACCGCGCTCGGCGTACGAATTCTCGAAATGCGGCACGCCGTGGCGCGCGAGCGTCGGCAGGAACGTGCCGAAAAGCCACCGCGGGCGCACGATGCCGTCCCACGCAAGGCGCAGGCTCGGCCGCAGGGGACTCGAAAAGCCCGCACGCGTGTTGTGCTCGCGGTTTGGCGTGGCAGGCGTGTCGACCGTGAGCATCAGCGTGCGGTAGCCCGCGTTGGCGATGCGGTCGACCAGCGGATCGATGCGCGCCACGTCGCCGGGCAGGTAGGCCTGGAACCACGCGTCGGGATTCGCGGCGGTGATCTCCTCGAGCCGGATCAGCGAGGAGCCCGACATCACCATCGGCAGGTTGGCCTTCGCAGCAGCCCGCGCGAGCACGAGGTCGCCGCGGTACGCGGTCATCGCCGCGATGCCCATCGGGCCGATGCCGAAGGGATGCGCATACTTCGTGCCGAGCAGGTCCACCGCCTGCGTGCGGTTGCCCACTCCCACCAGCACGCGCGGAACGAAGCCATACTCGCCGAACACCGCGCGGTTGTCGCGCAACGTGACGAAGTCTTCCACGCCGCCCGACACGTAGCTGAAGAGCGGGCGCGGGAGATGACGTCGGGCCGCGGGCTCGAAGTCGTCGAGGCAGAGAATGCGCTGCAGGGCCGTCATGGCCCGTGATTCTATAGGCCCTTGGCTTTGCGCCACTCCGCAAATGCAGCCTTGGTCTCCTCGTTGGGCGGATACGTGCCGGCAAGCTTCGCGCCCCCCTGCACGCGCTCGAGGATGAACGCTTCCATCTTCTCCTGCTCGACCGCCTGCTCCGCGACCTCGTCGGCGAGGTGCTTCGGGATCACCACGACACCTTCGTCGTCGCCCACGATCACGTCACCCGGATACACGGCGACGCCGCCGCAGCCGATCGGGATGTTCTGGTCGATCGCGTGATGGTAGAGGAGGTTGAGCGGTGCGGACCCGCCCGCGCAGAAAACGTTGAAATCCATCTTCGCGATCTCGTGGCTGTCGCGCACCGGGCCGTCGGAGACGAGGCCCGCCGCGCCGCGCACTTTCAGGCGCGTGGTGAGGATCTGGCCGCCCGACGCGACTCGCTTCTCCTGCCGGCAGTCGAGCACGAGCACGTGCCCCGGGGGCACGCTCTCGATCGCCTTGCGCTGCGGGTGATCGGGATTGTCGAACGCGCTGATCTGGTCCAGGTCCTCGCGCGCGGGGATGCTGCGCATCGTGAACGCGGGGCCGACCAGGTTGCCGCCGCTCGGGCTGGTGAGGCGCCTGATGCCCTGGATGTAGACGCTGCGGAAGCCACGCTTGAAGAGCTGCGTGCACAGCGTGGCCGTGCTTACATGGCGCAGGCGCTCGCGGGTGCGGTCGGAGAGTTCCATCGGCACGCTCCTAGTTCGCCTGCGCGCCCGACTTCTTGACGAGTGCCGCCCAGCGCGGGATCTCCGATTGCGTGACCTTGGCGAGGTCCTCGGGCGAGCTCGCCACGACGTCGATGCCCATCGTGTCCTGCATCTTCTGCTTCGTGGCCGGGTCTTTCAGGATCTTGACGATCTCGGCGTTGAGCTTGTCGACGATGGGCTTGGGCGTGCCCTTGGGTGCGTAAACGGCCTGCCACGACGACATCTCGAAATTGGCAATGCCCGCTTCCGCCATCGTGGGTGTCTCGGGCGACAGCGGCGAGCGCTTGGCCGTGGTCACCGCGAGAAGGCGCAGCTTGCCCGCCTTGACGAGCGGCAGTCCCGCGGTCAGCTGGTCGAACATGAACGTGACGTTGCCGCCCGCGACGTCCTGCATTGCCTGCGGCGTGCCCTTGTACGGGACGTGGTCGAGCTTGACGCCGATGACGTCGGCGAAGAGCTCGCCTGCGAGGTGCGTGGACGTGCCCGAGCCCGACGAGGCGAACGTCCGCTTGTTCGGGTTGGCCTTGAGGTACGCGACCAGCTCCTGCACGTTCTGCGCCGGCAGTGCCGTCGGCACCGCGACGATGTCGGCGCCGGCCAGCGCCAGCGCCC
>CAZIZD010000188.1:0-8762 GCA_964543615.1 uncultured Alcaligenaceae bacterium
ACGATTTGACATTCGTCTGAGTGAGTCGGTGTTTGCGCCTGGAAGCCTGAGTTCGGTCTTCGCGAACAACCGGGGTTCGGATGACACACTGGTGCGCAGCGGTCAACTGGTCATCCAAGCGGGCCAATTTCCAGGTGGCAGTTCACCTAATGCTTTCGGCATGATTCCATTCAACGGCGATCCTTATTACTACAATGGCGGCAATCTGTTGATCGAAGTTGCGTTTCAAGGCTTCACAACCGGACGGGACGCGGATGCTGTGTATCCATTCACCGCCGGGCAGGCGCAAACGGCCTTTGGCACTGGTTACGTTTCCACCACGGCGGACATCGGAATGTTCAACGAAGCGATCGGCTTTACCGCCAAGGTCGACGACAAGGATCCCAAGGACATCGACTACCCGTACTTCGTCACGGCGCACGAGGTGGCTCACCAGTGGTGGGCGCACCAGGAAGTGCCCGCGAACGTGCAGGGTGCGGAGTTCATCACCGAGAGCCTCGCCGAGTACTCCGCGCTCATGGTGCTCAAGAAGAAGTACGGCGACGAGAAGATGCGCCGGTTCCTGAAGTACGAGCTCGACCGCTATCTCGCGGGACGCGGCAGCGAGCAGAAGGGCGAGCAGCCGCTGCTGCGCGCGGACGGCGCCGCCTACGTGCATTACCAGAAGGGCGCGCACGTGCTGTATGCGCTGCAGGATGTGATCGGCGAGAAGGCGATGGACGACGCGCTGTCGTCGTTCCTCGCCAAGTGGCGGTTCAAGGGGCCGCCATACGCGACGTCGCGCGATCTCGTCGCGGAATTGCGCCGCGTGACGCCGCCCGAGCACCAGGTGTGGATCGACGACCTGATCGAGAACATCACCTTCTTCGACAGCCGCGCGGTAAAGGCTGACGCGCGCAAGCGCGCAGACGGCAAGTACGAGGTCGACCTCGTCGTCAGCGCGAGGAAGATGCGCGCCGACGCCGCGGGCAACGAGACCGACCAGGCGCTCGACGCGGTGATCGACATCGGCGTGCAGGACGCCAAGGGCAACTTCCTGCTGCTCGAGAAGCGCCGCGTGAAGTCTGGCGAGAACCGGTTCACTGTGACGGTGGGGGGCGAGCCCGCGAAGGCGGGCATCGATCCGCTCGACAAGCTCATCGACCGCGACACGGGCGACAATGTGATCGAGGTGACCAAGTCTTGAGAGCCCTTGTCCTTGCGCTGGCCGCGCTCGCCGGGTCCGTCCAGGCGCAGCAGGACGCGGAGACCTACCGCGGCCTCGGCGCGGAGAGCGTTGCGAAGGAAGTCGTCGCGCGCTACGCGCCGCCGCCGCTCGATTCGAGCCTCACCCGCAGGATCGAGTTGTTCCTCGACGTGCGTGCGCCGGGGCTCGGCATACCGGCGCCGGATGGCGCATCGCTCTTCTTCGGCTGGGGCATCACGGGCTCCGCGCAGGTGTTCAAGCTCGACCGCCCCCAGGGCTTTCCGATCCAGCTCACGGGAGGCGAGGACAACACCGCGCTGCGGGCGGTCACGGCAGACGGCAAGTGGCTCGTGCTCACGCGCGACGCGGGAGGACAGGAGAACCCGGGCCTGTTCCTCCAGCCCGCCGGCGGCGGTCCGCTGCGCACGATCTTTGCGGCACGCAAGGTGCGCGCCACGTTTGCGTTCGTGACATCCGACAGCCGCGAGATCTACTTCACCGCGAACGACGTGACGCCCGACACGTACACGCTCTATCGCTACGACATCGCCACCGGCGCGCGCACGCTCGTCTTCGGCGAGCGAGGCTACTGGACGGTGGCCGATCACCGCGGAAGCGGGCCGGCGTTGCGCCTGTTGCTCGTGAAGTCGCCGACCTCGCTTGCGACCGAGATCCACGAGCTCGAGGTGGCGACGAAGAAGCTGACGCCGCTGCTCGGCGTCGGGGAACGCGTCGTGTACGCCGTGCAGTACGCGGCGCTGGACGGCGAGCTGCTCGTCGCCACCGACAGGTTCCGCGACTTCGAGACGCTGTATCGGTGGAAGATGGGAAGCGACACTAGCGCGTCGAGCTTCCGCGAGGTGCTCGCGTACGCGGGGGCGGGGATCGAGCGGTTCCACGTCGACGAGCCGCGCCGGCGCGTCTACGTCGGGGTGAGCGAGCGCGGATACACGAAGCTCGTGGTGCTCGAGGCCGCGACCTTGTCCGAGATCGCGTTGCCGGTCCCGGCCGAGGCCGACCACGTCGTCGCCGGGGCTTCCACACCGGATGGCCGTTTCGTGACGCTCGGGGTGTCCACGCCCAAGGCACCTCGCGCCAACTACCTGTGGGACTGGGAGAAGGGTGCGCTTACGCAATGGCTCCTGCCGTCGTCGCCCGAGGTCGACCTCTCGAACTTCGTGGCGGCGCAGGCCGTGACCTATCCCGCGCAGGACGGCACGTCCATCCCGGCATTCGTGCGCGTGCCGAAGGGATGCGCGCCGGATGAGAACGCGGGCAGCGATCCGTGCCCGGTCATCGTCATCTTTCATGGAGGCCCCGAGTCCCAGGCCCGTCCCGGTTTCTCGCTCTACAAGCAGCTCCTGGTCGACGCGGGCTACGTCGTGTTCGAGCCCAACGTGCGCGGCAGCAGCGGGTATGGGCGCAAGTGGCTCGATGCCGACAATGGGCCGAAGCGCCTCGACGTGATCGGCGACATTCGCGACGCGGGTCTGTACGTGAAGCAGCGATTCGCCCGCAACGGCAAGGCACCCAGGGTGGGCATCAGCGGCGGTTCCTATGGTGGTTACGCGGCGCTCATCGGCATGACGATGTTCGCCGGGACGTTCGACGCTGGCGTGTCGTCCGTGGGCATCGCCAACTTCGAAACGTTCCTGCGCAACACCGCGCCGTACCGGCGCGCGCTCCGCATCTCCGAGTACGGCGATCCCGTGCGCGACGCCGATGCCCTGCGCAAGCTGTCCCCTGTGACGTACATCGACAGGGTGAAGGATCCGATCATGATCATCCAGGGCGTGAACGATCCGCGCGTGCCGGTGGGCGAAGCCGTGCAGATGCACGACGCGCTCCGGCGGCGCGGCGTCGATGCGCCGCTCCTGCTGTTTCCCGAAGACGGCCACGGTGCCGCGAGGCGCAGCTCGGCCGCGCAGCAGATCGGGCATACCGTCAGGTTCTTCGACCAGCACCTGAAGAAGCCCGGCGCCTGACGCGGGGCTCTTCGCGTCCACGATAGCGCCCGGGCGCCCGCATCGAGGCGACCCCGTAGAATGGCGGGATCGTCCCGCTACGCCGCAACACGATGCGCCGGTTCCTCCCAGCCCTTGCCTTGGGCGTTGTGCTTGCCTCCGTCCCGCCGCCGGCCGATGCCGCACTCGCGTCCGGGGGCTATTCGGTCGCCACGTACGCGCTCGAGCTTGCCGGCGGCGTCGAGCAGGTCGACGTTTACCGCCCGCCCGGCGACGAGTACAGCGGCGTCGCGGTGGTGGCGCATGGCTTCACGCGCTCGCGTGGACGGCATCGCGATCTGGGCCGCGCGCTTGCTTCGGCCGGTGTCGTGGCGGTGGTCCCCGATCTGCCGAGCGTGATGAACACCTGGGGCAACGGCGACGCTCTCGCCCGCTTCGTCGAGAGCCTCGAGGAGGGCGCCGTGCCCTCGCTTGCCGTGCGCCGCGGGCAGGTGGTGCTGATCGGCACGTCGGCGGGAGGATTGGCGACCCTTCTCGCGGCAACGAAGCTCCCGGGCCTGGCCGGTTGGATCGGCCTCGACCCCGTCGACCGCACCGGCAGCGGCACGCGGGCCGCTGCCAGGCTCGATTCGCCCGGCATCGTGCTGCTCGCCGAGCCATCCGTGTGCAACCTCATGACGAGCGGACGCTCGATCGCCGAGGCATTGCCGCGGCGCTGGCGCACCGTCGACGTGACCGACGCGTCGCACTGCGACTTCGAGGATCCGACCAACAACTTCTGCGAAGCGATGTGCGGGCGCTCCTCGGACGTGGCGCGCGAGGAGATCCGAAGCGAGGTCGTCGTCAGCACGCGCGAGCTCCTGGAGGCGGCGCGATGAGGCTCGCGGTACTCGATCCGGGTCACTTCCACGCGGCCCTCGTGCAGAAGAACATGGTGGCGGACGTCGATCCGCTCGTGCATGTCTACGCGCCCGCGGGACCCGAGCTCGACGATTACGTCCGGCGGGTGGAAGCCTTCAATACGCGCGCGGAGAATCCCACGGGCTGGCGCCTGCGCGTGGTCGCCGGCGACGACTTCCTCGAGCGCTTCGCGAGTGAACGCAAGTGCGACGTGGTGGTGATCTCCGGCAACAACCTGCGCAAGACGGAGTACGTCACGTGCGCAGTGGAGGCGGGCGTGCACACGCTCGCCGACAAGCCGATGGCGATCGATGCCGCGGGATTCGAGGCGATCGAGCGCGCATTCGCGACGGCGCGCGCGAAGAAGGTCCTGCTGTACGACATCATGACCGAGCGGCACGAGATCACGTCGATCCTGCAGCGCGAGTTCGCGCGCATCCCCGCGGTGTTCGGCGAGCTCGACTGCGGCACCGTCGACGACCCGTCGGTGGTCAAGGAGAGCGTGCACTGCTTTGCCAAGCGCGTGTCCGGCGCGCCGCTCGTGCGGCCCGCATGGTTCTTCGACACGGCGCAGCAGGGCGAGGGCCTCACCGACATCACCACGCACCTCGTCGACCTCGTCCAGTGGGCGTGCTTTCCTGGCGCTGCGCTCGACTTTCGCAAGGACGTGGAAGTGCTGCGCGCCAAGCGCTGGCCCACGCAGCTCACGCTCGCCCAGTTCGGTGCGGTGACCCGGCTCGGCGCGTGGCCGGATTTCCTCCTCCCCAAGGTGCAAGGCAGCAAGCTCGACGTGTACGCCAACGGCCGCATCGACTATGCAGTGCGCGGCGTGCATGCGCGCGTCGCGGTGCGCTGGGATTACGAGGCGCCGCCCGGCGCTGGCGACACGCACTACTCCGTGGTGCGCGGCACGCGCGCAAGCCTCGTGATCCGCCAGGGCGAGGAACAGGGTTTCGTGCCCGCGCTGTATCTCGAGCGGCACGCCACGACGCCGCGCTCGACGTGGGAGGCCGGGCTCGCGACGGCCATGCCCCATCTAGCCGAGCGCTATCCGGGGCTTGATGTGCGGCCCTCCGAACGGGGCTACGAGGTGATGGTGCCCATGCACTACCACGTGGGGCACGAGGCGCATTTCGGCCAGGTGGCCGGGGATTTCCTGCGCTATGTCGCGGCCGGTGCGTTGCCTTCGTGGGAAGTGCCCGGCATGCTCGCGAAGTACTTCACGACCACGCAGGCGCTGCAGCTCGCGCTGCGCTGAAGCGGCGCGCGTACCTCAGCGGAACGTGCGGTTGGTGATGCCGTTGGGGGGCACTGCCGGCACGCTGCGCGATGCGCGCGGCCGCTCGCCGCCCTCGTTGCCGTTGCCGCGGTTGCGCGGACGCCCGCGGTCCTCCGCATAGGGCGCGCCGTAGCCCCATCCGGCGGGGTAGTAGATCTCCGATCCCGCCTGCGGCGGCACCATCACGTAAGCCGGCGCATCCTCCGGTGCGCGCCGGTTGTCCGCGATCCGCTGCGCCATGGCGCGCGACAGCGCTTCGCGTTCTCTCTGCAGTTCCGCAATCGCCGCGGGGTCGGCGTGACCGGCTTCGATGTCGAGCTGCTCGCCGCGGCAAGGCTGGTCGGTGTAGAGCACGCCCAGATTGCGGTCGAAGCACTTGTAGACGGTCGTGACGGCCGCCGACGCGGGCAGCGCCGCGCCGATCGCGAGCGCCGCGAGCGCGGCGCGCAATGGAGAAGGTGGGTAAATCCTCATGGGTTCCTGCCTCCGCTTCCAACTATACGCCGGATTCGACCGCGCCTCATTGCGCGAGGAAGCGCGCGAGCAGCCGGTGGAAGTGATGGACGCCGGCCTCGTGCGCGGGGGAGTAATGACCGCCGCCGCGGCCCCCGCGATAGAGGCGCGCGCGGATGCCTTGCGCGACAGCCTCGACCACCGCCTCGTCCTCCTGCTCGACGCGATCGAGCGCTCCGCCGGCGCCGCCGCCGCGAAGCGCGGCGTCGCGCACGTAGCTCCGGAATCGCACCCGCGTGCAACTTGGCGTTTGCGGTTCCACCACGTTGACGGACAGGCCCCACGGATAGAAGTTCAGCATCAGATTGGGGAAGACGAACCAGTACTGCGCCGCGATGCGCGTTCCCTCGAATGCCGGCTCGCCTTCGCGGGCCAGGACCTGCTGCAGGCTCGCGCAGGCGTGGAGCTCCGTCGTGTAGGTCGCAAGATCGATGGCCGACGCGAGTCCCTCGTGCACGTAGGGAATGTGGAAGCCTTCGAGGTAGTTTTCGACATACAGCGCCCAGTGCGCGGCGACCTCGTAGTCGCGATCGCCCGCCGGATCGTGCACGTAAGCCGCCGGTGACAGTGGTCCGGTTCGGGCGATCATGTCGTCCAGGAAGACGCTTGCCGGTTGCACGGGCGAAAGCGCGGCGAAGGCATGCCCGGCCCACTCGAACAGCGGGACCTGCGGCAGGTCGTCGTCGCGGGTGGGAAAGCCGCGCGCCTGCGTGAAGCCCGGCATGAAGGTCATGCGCCCCGCGAGGTCGAAGCGGCGCGAGTGATAGCCGCAACGGATGTCCGCCGCACGGCAGGGCGCGCCCACGAGGAGATTGCCGCGATGGGTGCACACGTTGGAGAGGCAGCGCAGGACACCCCCGGCGTCTCGCGCGAGCAACAGCGGCTCGTCGAGCAATCCGGGCAGGAGTGTGCGCGGGGCGAGGGCGCCGGGTGCGTCGACGTCGCGCAGGTCGCCCAGCCATTGCCACGTGCGCGCGAACACCTTCTCGCGCGTTTCGGCGAAGGCGGCTTCGCTCGCGTAGTACGCAGGATCGAGAGTGCGCGCAATCGCGATGTCGGGGTCGATGTGATACTGCACGAAGAGGATTGTAGAAGCTTGTGCTGTAATTCCGGCATGAGGCGCCTTGCAATCGTCGTTTTCGCGAGCGCGGTGCTCGCGGGCTGTGCGACGGCGCCCGCACCGGAACCGCCGCCTGTTGTGCCCCAGGTGCCCGCGCCGCCGCCGCCACCGCCGCCATGCCCGGTGTGCGTCGATCGCGGCGACGAGGTCGCGCGCCTGCGCCAGGAGCTCGCGGCGCGCGAGGCCGAGCTGCGCGACCTTCGCGCAAGCCAGCGCGAGCAGGCCAAGACCGTGCAGGACACGACGCGCGAAGTGACGCGGGCGAAGGTGCGTGCGCGCAGGCTGGCCACGCAGGCCGACGCCGCGTCGTACATCGCGGAGGTCGAGGTCGCGCTCAAGTCGGTGCAGGCCTCTCCGGTGTCCGCCTCACCGCTGTTTCCACTTGCGCAAGCGTTCGTCGACGGCGCGTCGTCGTCGTTCGCCCAGGCCGACTATGGGAGCGCCATGGAGCGCGCGGCGCAGGCCGAGCAGATCGTGGCGGCCATGCTCGACAGCATGCCTTCGGCCGCGCGCGCCCGAGTCGCGGGCGAGGTGCGGCTCGTGCCCGGCATCCCGCTGCGCGCCGCAACGGCAACGCGGCTTCTCCGCGAGCCGCAGGCGGGTGCGTCGGTGGTCGCGGCCGTGGGCAAGGACGCGGCGCTGGTGGCGCACGGGTACAAGGGCGCCTGGATGCGCGTCACGACCGAGGACGGGAAGGCGGGATGGCTCCCGCAGCGCGAGCTCGTGCCGCGCTAGCCGCACCGCACTACATCGCGCCCTGCACGCGGTTGCCGCCTGCGCGCTTTGCCTCGTGCAGGGCATGATCGGCGCGGAACACCACGCTCGTCGGGTCCGCATCGCCCTCGCGGGTCTGCACCACGCCAATGCTCACGGTGGTGAGCAGCGTGCGCTGGCCGCCGCCGAATCCGGGCGATTCGACGAGCCTGCGTATGCGCTCGGCGCTCTCCATGGCAGTGTCGAAGGGAACGCCCGGCGCCACGATCACGAAACGGTCGCCGCCGAACCGGGCAACGCTGTCACGGCCCGAGACGGATTGGCGCAGCATCGCCGACAGCGTCACGAGCACCTCGTCGCCCGCGGCGAGGCCGTAGTCCGCGTTGACGATGTCGAGGTTGTCGATCTCGATCATGACGAGCGCGAACGGCGTTCCGTCGCGCGTCCATGTGTCGAAGTGCTCGCGCAGCAGCGCCTCGAGCTTCTTGCGGTTGTAGAGGCCGGTAAGGCTGTCCGTGGTGGCGAGCGCCTCGAGCTCGTCGTTCTTGCGCAGCATGGCTTCGTGCGCCTCGCCGACCTCGCGCCGGCTTGCGCGGAGACGCTGCGTCATGGCCATGAACGCCCGCGTGAGCTGCCCGATCTCGTCCTGCGACGCGTCGTGCAACGTGACGTCGAGATCGCCCGCGGCGACGCGATCGGCCGCCTCGGTGAGCGATCGCAGCGGAGCGACGATCGCGCGGCCGAGCCACCACGCGACCACCCCCACGACCAGCATCAGCGCGACCGCCAGAATCGCGTAGGTTCGCACGTGCGCGAGCCATGCGCCGAACACCTCGTCCCGCTCGCGCTCGGCCACGACGAGCCCCGGCAGCGCACCGCCGATCGCGACCCCAAGGACTTCCTGGTTGCGGAAGTCGACGTACCCGACCGGCGTCCCGGGGTCGCCCTGAAGCTTGCGCAAGGCATCGCCCGAGAGGGCGGGGAGGGCGCCTGCGGCGCTTCGCGTGGAGACGAGCGGCGTGCCGTCGGTTGCGATCAGGACGACTTCGGCCGCCGACTTGCGCAGGGCCGCCCGGAAGCGCGGCT
>CAZIZD010000189.1:0-8733 GCA_964543615.1 uncultured Alcaligenaceae bacterium
ACGCCGTGATAAACTTTCGAATTATCAAGGGCCTCCGGAGCACCGGTCGCGACCACAAGGCGCGCGGCGATGCCACCGCGCCCGTAAAAGCGGTCGCGCGAAGCCCATTTTCGGGACCAACGCTTCCGTAACGTCCTTTCGCCCCACACTTCCCGACAAAAAGCGCCCGCATGGAGCAATTCGCCAAAGAAACCCTGCCCGTCAGCCTCGAAGCCGAGATGCGCCACAGCTATCTCGATTACGCGATGAGCGTAATCGTGGGCCGCGCGCTGCCCGACGTCCGGGACGGCCTCAAACCGGTGCACCGGCGCGTGCTCTTTGCCATGCACGAGGCCAACAACGTCTGGAACCGCCCGTACGTGAAGTGCGCGCGGGTGGTGGGCGACGTCATGGGCAAGTACCACCCCCACGGCGACCTTGCAATCTACGACACCCTGGTCCGGATGGCGCAGCCCTTCTCGCTGCGCTACCCGCTGGTCGACGGGCAGGGCAATTTCGGATCCGTCGACGGCGACAATGCGGCGGCCATGCGCTACACGGAGTGCCGGCTCGAGCGCATCTCCGACGAGCTCACGGCGGACATCGACAAGGAGACCGTCGACTTCGTCCCGAACTACGACGGCAAGGAGCGGGAGCCCGCCGTCCTGCCTGCCAAGTTTCCGAACCTGCTCGTCAACGGCTCGGCGGGCATCGCGGTCGGGATGGCCACCAACATCCCGCCGCACAACCTGACCGAGACCATCAACGCCTGCGTCGCACTGATCGACAAGCCGGAGTCCACCGTCGACGACCTGATGGAGCTCCTTCCCGCGCCGGACTTTCCCACCCACGGGATCGTGTACGGCCTCGAGGGGGTGCGCGAGGGCTACCGGACCGGCCGCGGGCGCGTCGTCATCCGCGCGCGGACCCACGTCGAGGACATGGAGAAGAGCGGCAAGCAGGCGATCATCGTCGACGAGCTGCCGTACCAGGTGAGCGGCGACGCCGTCCTGAAGCGGATCGGCGAGCTCGCCACCGACAAGAAGATCGAGGGCATCGCCGACCTTCGCAACGAGAGCGACAAGAAGGGCATGCGCCTCGTCATCGAGCTGAAGCGCGGCGAAGTCCCCGACATCGTCCTCAACAATCTCTACAAGCTGACCCAGCTGCAGGACAGCTTCGGCATGAACATGGTCGCGCTGGTCGACGGCCAGCCGCGCATCCTCAACCTCAAGCAGTTCCTCGAGCACTTCGTCACGCACCGGCGCGAGGTGGTGACGAGGCGCACCGTGTTCGAGCTGCGCAAGGCGCGCGAGCGCGGCCACGTGCTCGAAGGCCTCGCGGTCGCGATGTCCAACGTGGACGAGATCATCGCGCTCATCAAGGCGTCGGCCACGCCGCCGGAAGCCAAGGCCGCGCTCATGGCGCGGACGTGGCGCTCTACCGTGGTCGAGCAGATGCTCGAACGTGCGGCGGCCGATGCCGCGCGGCCCGACGGCCTGCCGGTCGAGTACGGCTGGCAGAAGGACGGCGGCGGCTACCGGCTCTCGGACGCGCAGGCGCAGGCCATCCTCGAGCTCCGCCTGCAGCGCCTCACCGGTCTCGAGCAGGAAAAGATCACGGCCGACTACAGCGAGGTCATGGACCAGATCGTCGACCTCCTCGACATCCTGGCCAGGCCCGAACGCGTGACGTCGATCATCCGCGGCGAGCTCGTGGCCATCCGCGACCAGTTCGGCGACGCGCGCCGCTCCGAGATCGTGGCGCAGGGTGGCGATCTTTCGATCGAGGACCTGATCGCGCCGCAGGACATGGTGGTCACGCTTTCGCACGGCGGCTACATGAAGGCGCAGCCGGTGGACGAGTACCGCGCACAGCGGCGCGGCGGACGCGGCAAGCAGGCCACGGCGACGAAGGAGGACGACTTCGTCGACCGCATGTTCATCGCCAACACGCACGATCACATCCTGTGCTTCAGCAATCGCGGACGCGTGTACTGGCTCAAGGTGTACAACGTGCCGCAGGGCTCGCGGGCGTCGCGCGGCAAGCCGATCGTCAACCTCGTGCCGCTGGTGGAGAACGAGAAGATCACGGCCATCCTCCCGGTGAAGGAGTTCACCGATAACGAATTCGTCTTCATGGCCACCGCCATGGGGACGGTGAAGAAGACGCCGCTGTCCGAATTCTCGCGGCCGCGCACCGCGGGCATCATCGCGGTCGATCTCGACGAGGGTGATTCGCTCATCGGCGTCGCTCTCACCGACGGCACGCATGACGTGATGCTCTTCAGCTCCGGTGGAAAGGCCGTGCGCTTCGAGGAGTCGGACGTGCGCCCGATGGGCCGTACCGCGCACGGGGTACGCGGCATGTCGCTCGACGAGGGCCAGACCGTCATCTCAATGCTGGTGGCCGAGGACGAGGCGCAGTCGGTGCTGACCGCCACGGAAAACGGCTACGGCAAGCGCACGCCGATCGTCGAGTACACGCGCCACGCGCGCGGCACCAAGGGCATGATCGCGATCCAGCAGTCAGAGCGCAACGGACAGGTGGTGGCCGCGGCGCTCGTGCATCCGGACGACGAGGTGATGCTCATCTCGACGGGCGGCGTGCTGATCCGCACGGCGGTCAAGTCGATCCGCGAGATGAGCCGCTCCACGCAGGGCGTCACGCTCATCAACCTCTCGGATGGCGAGAAGCTCGCGGGCCTCGAGCCCGTGGTCGAGGGCGACGAGGACGACGGCAGCGAATGAAGCCCAAGGGCACGCTGGAGGAGCACCGGCGCGCGATCGACGCCCTCGACCGCGAGATCCTCGATCGCCTCAACGCGCGGGCCGGGCACGCGCAGGCGATCGGCGAGATCAAGGGCGGGGCGCTCGCGTACCGGCCCGAGCGCGAGACGCAGGTGCTGCAAGGCCTGCATGCTGCCAACGCGGGGCCTCTGCGCAACGAGCACGTGACCGGCATCTTCCGCGAGGTCATGTCGGCGTGCCGCGCGCTGGAGCAGCCCCTGCGCATCGCCTACCTCGGGCCCGCCGGCACGTTCAGCCACGCCGCGGTGACCAAGCACTTCGGCAGCTTCGTCGACGCGGTGCCGCTGCCGACGTTCGACGAGTCGTTCCGGGCGGTCGAGAGCGGACAGGCGGACTACGCGGTGGTGCCCATCGAGAACTCGACGGAGGGCGCGGTGGGACGCACGATGGACCTCATGGTCGACACCGAGCTGTCGGTGTGCGGCGAGATCAAGCTGCGGGTCAACCAGAACCTCCTCACGAACGCGGGCGGTCTCGACAAGATCACGCGCGTCTATTCGCACGGACAATCGCTCGCGCAGTGCGTGAAGTGGCTCGCGCAGCACCTGCCGGGCGTGCCGCGCATCGCGGTGGCGAGCAACGCTGAGGCCGCGAGGCTCGCGGCAAGCGAAGCCGGCGCCGCGGCAATCGCGGGCGAGAACGCCGGTGCGATCTACGGCCTTGCGACCCTCGCGCCGCACATCGAGGACGAGCCCAACAACACGACGCGCTTCTGGGTGCTGGGCCGCCAGCAAGTGGGCCCGTCCGGCCGCGACGAGACCTCGCTCGTGATGTCGTGCCCCAACAAGCCGGGCGCGGTGCATCACCTGCTGGCGCCGTTCGCGAGCCACGGCGTCTCGATGTCGCGGTTCGAGTCGCGGCCCGCGCGCACCGGCCGCTGGGAATATCTCTTCTTCGTCGACCTCGTAGGCCACCGCGACGATCCTTCGGTGAAGGCCGCGCTTGCCGAGCTCGCAGGCATCGCGCCATTTCTCAAGCTCCTGGGGTCGTATCCCGCTTCGCTAGACTAGGCAACCGCTGATCAGGCATCCGCAATGACCGCCACCCCCACCGCCCTCGAATACGTCGCGCAACTCGCTCCCTACGTTCCCGGCAAGCCCATCGAGGACGTCGCGCGCGAGCTGCATCTCGATCCTTCGACGATCGTGAAGCTCGCGTCCAACGAGAACCCGCGCGGGCCGAGCCCCAAGGTGCTGGCCGCAATCGCCGCCGCGGCCGCCGAAGTCACGCGCTATCCCGATGGCTTCGGCTATCACCTCAAGGACGCGCTGGGGAGGCGCCTCGGCGTGACGCCCCAGCAACTCGTGCTCGGCAACGGCAGCAACGACATCCTCGAGCTCGCCACCATGGCGTACCTCAAGCCCGGCGATTCGGCGGTGTTCTCCCAGCATGCATTCGCGGTGTATCCGCTCGCAACGCGCGCGCGCGGCGCGCGTTGCATCGAGGTGCCCGCGCGCTCGCTCGGGCACGACCTGCCCGCGATGCGCAAGGCCATCGAGCCCTCCACGCGCGTGCTGTTCGTTGCCAATCCCAACAATCCCACGGGCACTTGGATTCCTCCGGCGGAGCTCGAGGCCTTCATCGCCTCGGTTCCCGGCGACGTGCTGGTCGTGCTCGACGAGGCTTACAACGAGTATCTCGACCCTTCCGATCGTGCGGGCAGCGTCGAGTGGATCGCGAAGTATCCGAACCTGGTCGTGTCGCGGTCGTTCTCAAAGGCCTACGGTCTTGCCGCGCTGCGCGTGGGCTACGGCGTCATGGCCGCGGAGGTGGCGGACATGATGAATCGCGTCCGCCAGCCCTTCAACGTGAACGCGCTCGCGCAGGCCGCGGCAGTCGCGGCCCTCGAGGACGTCGCGTACGTCGACGAGAGCCGGGCGATGAATCGTGAGGGACTGGCGCAGCTCTACGCGGGCCTCGACGCGCTCGGGCTCGCCTACGTGCGCTCGCACGGCAACTTCGTGCTGGTGAAAGTGGGCGACGCCGCGCGCATCAACACCGCGCTCCTGCACAAGGGTGTCATCGTGCGTCCCGTCGCGAGCTACGCGCTGCCCGAGTGGCTGCGCATCTCGGTGGGCTTGCCGCGGGAGAATGAACGCTTCCTCACGGCGCTGCGCGAGATCCTGGGGCGCTAACCGGGTGCCCGGGCTGGGGAAGTTGCTGGTCGTCGGCGTCGGTCTCATCGGCGGGTCGTGCGCGCTCGCGCTCAAGCAGGCGCACGCCGTGCGCGAGGTCGTCGGCGTGGGCCGCACGCGCGCCAATCTCGACGTCGCCATCGAGCGCGGGGTGATCGACCGCGCACTCACCCTCGACCAAGACTGGGCGCGCGAGGCGGAGGACGCAGACGTCGTATTGGTGGCGGCGCCGGTCGCGCAGTTCCCGTCTCTGTTTGCCGCGATCGTGCCGCACCTCGGCGCGGATACCTGCGTGACCGACGCGGGCAGCACCAAGCAGGACGTGGTGGCCGCCGCGCGCGATGCGTTCGGGACGCGGATTGCGCACTTCGTGCCCGGCCATCCCATCGCGGGCACCGAGCACAGCGGCGCGGCGGCGGCCTTTCCTTCGCTGTTCGAGCACCGCAACGTGATCCTCGCGCCGCTCGCGGAGACCAATCCGGCGTTCGTGGATCGTGTGCGAGCCCTGTGGCAGACGTGCGGCGCGCGGGTGGCCACCCTCGCGCCGGATCGTCACGACGCGATCTTCGCGGCGGTTTCGCACCTGCCGCACGTGCTCGCGTTCACGCTGGTCGCCGAGCTTGCGGCGCGCCCGGACGCGGCCGCGTACTTCGACAACGCGGCGGGCGGGTTCCGCGATTTCACGCGCATCGCGGCGAGCTCGCCCGAGATGTGGCGCGACATCGCGCTCGCCAATCGCGACGCGTTGCTCGCCGAGATCGACGTCTACGCGGACGCACTCGCTTCGGCGCGTGCGCTCATCTCGGAGGGCGACGGCGAGGCCATCGCGGAGCTCTTCCTGCAGGCGTCCAACGCCCGGCGGGCCTGGCAGGCCCATCGCTCGAAGTGATGGACCGCCTGACCCTTCCCGCCGCGCATCGCGCCGAGGGCACGGTCGCGCTCCCCGGCTCGAAGAGCATCAGCAACCGCATGCTGCTTCTCGCCGCGCTCGCGCGCGGGACCACCACGCTCACGGGTCTGCTCGAGTCCGACGACACGCGCGTCATGCTGGAGGCCCTGCGCACGCTCGGCATCGCCGTCGCCGACATGGGCGGGCAGCGCTACGAGGTCGTGGGGGCGGGTGGGCCTTTCACCGTGAAGGACGCCGACCTCCATCTGGGGTTGAGCGGCCTCTCGATGCGCGCGCTCGTGGGCGCGCTGGCGTTCTGCGGCGGCAACTATCGCGCGGACGGCGTGCCACGCATGCGCGAGCGTCCGATCGGCGATCTCGTGGACGCGCTGCGCCCGCTCGGCGCCGACATCCGCTATGAGATGAACGAGGGCTTTCCGCCGGTCCTCATCGGTCCGGGCCGGCCGCACGCGGGCCGCGTGCGCATCAGGGGCGACGTGTCGAGCCAATTCCTCACGGGCCTTCTCCTGGGGCTTCCGCTGCTGCGCGAGGACGCGACCGTCGAGGTCGAGGGCGATCTCATCAGCAAGCCCTACGTCGACATCACGCTCAATCTCATGCAGCGCTTCGGCATCGCAATCGAGCGCGACGGCTGGCAGGCGTTCACGGTGCGCAAGGGCGCGGGCTACGCGAGCCCGGGAACGCTCGCGGTCGAAGGCGACGCCTCCGGCGCGTCGTACTTCCTCGCCGCCGGCGCGATCGGCGGCGGCCCCGTGCGCGTGACCGGCGTGGGACGCGACTCGATCCAGGGCGACGTCGGCTTCGCCGATGTGCTTGCCCGCATCGGCGCCGACGTGCGCATGGGCAGCGACTGGATCGAGACGCGCGGCGGCGCGATACGCGGCGGCACCATCGATTGCATCGCGATCCCCGATGCGGCGATGACGCTGGCCATCGTCGCGCTGTTCGCGGATGCACCCACCACCCTCACCGGCATCGGATCGTGGCGTGTGAAAGAGACCGACCGGCTGTCGGCGATGGCCACCGAATTGCGCAAGGTCGGCACGACGGTGGAGGAGGGGACGGACTGGCTCACCGTCGTGCCCCCGGGGGCGCTGCGCACCGCGAGCATCGCCACCTACGACGACCACCGCATGGCGATGTGCTTCTCGCTCGTCGCGCTGGGGGGCATCCCCGTCACGATCGAGGACCCGGATTGCGTGCGCAAGACATTCCCCGCGTACTTCGCGGAGTTCGCTAGGATCGCAGCGTGACGCCCGGCGCGGCGCCGGCACCGGTGATTGCCGTCGACGGTCCGGCGGCGTCGGGGAAGGGGACCATCGCCGCCGCGGTCGCGGCCGCCCTTCGCTTCCACTACCTCGACAGCGGCGCGCTCTACCGGCTGGTGGCCCTGCAGGCGCTGCGCACCGGCACGGGGTTCGACGAATCCGAAGCGCTCGCCAATCTCGCGGCGCATCTCGACGCGGCGTTCGTGGCGGGCAAGATCCTGCTCGACGGCGACGAGGTCACCGCCGACATTCGCAGCGAGCGCGTGTCCACGGGCGCGTCCGAAGTCGCGGTTCACCCGGCGGTGCGGGCTTCGCTCATCGACCGCCAGCGGGCGTTCCGGCAGCCTCCGGGACTCGTCGCCGACGGACGCGACATGGGCACCGTGGTCTTTCCCGACGCGCCGCTCAAGCTGTTCCTCACGGCAACCGCCGAAGAGCGGGCCAGGCGGCGGCATAAGCAGTTGATCGCAAAAGGAATCTCCGTTACACTAGACAGTCTTTTGCGCGATATCCGCGAGCGCGACGCGCGCGATGCCGGACGGGCGGCAGCACCGCTACGACCGGCCCACGACGCCGTGCTCCTCGATACCACCGAACTCACGATCGACGAAGTCGTCGCGCGCGTCCTGTCCCTGTGGCGGGAGCGTGCGTAGGCATCTTCCGTCGCGAAACGAAGCGAAAGGACCGCGGGTCGCGCGCTTTAGCCGGTGCGCTTCGCGCGGATTGATCCACCCAGCCCGCCGACGCCAAGAAACAGGGTTCTTGCTCCCGGCGGTTTGCACAATTTCCTGAAGGAACCAACCCGCATGGCTACTGCAACTCCCGTCATTCCCTCCGCCGCTGCCGCCAATCCGCCGATGGAAGATTTCGCGAAGCTCTTCGAGCAATCGCTCACCAAGCAGGAGATGCGTCAGGGCGAGCTCATCACCGCCGAGGTGGTGCGCGTCGATTTCAACATCGTCGTCGTGAACGCCGGCCTCAAGTCCGAGTCGTTCATCAACATCGACGAGTTCAAGAACGACAAGGGCGAGATCGAGGTCAAGCCCGGCGACTTCGTCACCGTCGCCATCGAGTCGCTCGAGGACGGCTACGGCGAGACCAAGCTCTCGCGCGACAAGGCCAAGCGCCTGAAGGCCTGGCACGACCTCGAAGCCGCGATGGAAGGCGGCACGATCGTGCAGGGTCTCGTCACCAGCAAGGTCAAGGGCGGCCTCACGGTCATGATCAACGGCATCCGCGCGTTCCTGCCGGGCTCGCTGGTCGACATCCGTCCCGTCAAGGACACGACGCCGTTCGAGAACAAGGCGCTCGACTTCAAGGTCATCAAGCTCGACCGCAAGCGCAACAACGTCGTCGTGTCGCGCCGCGCCGTGCTCGAGGAATCGCAGGGCGAAGTGCGCGAGAAGCTCCTGTCGACGCTGTCGGAAGGCGCGATCGTCAAGGGCATCGTCAAGAACATCACCGACTACGGCGCGTTCGTCGACCTGGGCGGCATCGACGGCCTCCTGCACATCACCGACCTCGCGTGGCGCCGCGTCAAGCATCCGTCGGAAGTCCTCGCCGTGGGCGACGAAGTGACCGCCAAGGTCCTGAAGTTCGACCAGGAGAAGAATCGCGTCTCGCTCGGCATG
>CAZIZD010000190.1:0-8705 GCA_964543615.1 uncultured Alcaligenaceae bacterium
GGCCGCCCTGGTGGCCCTGTGCCTGATCGGGTTCGCCTGCTTCAGCTTCGCCGGGATGGAGCGGGCGGTTCCGGCCCTGGGGCTGCCGCTGTTCACCTTCGCCTTCCGTCGAGGCACGGCCCTGTCCCTGCCGCTGCTGTGCGCCTCGCTACTGTCGCCCGAGCCGCTCACGCTCACCAACGTGCCGCGCCTCAACGACGTGCGCACGATGGAATCGCTGCTGTCGCAGATGGGCGTGGGGATCGACGCGGCCACGGCAGGCACCGTGGCGCTCGACGCCTCGCGCATCGACTGGCCGCTCGCGCCCTACGAGCTCGTCAAGACCATGCGCGCCTCCATCCTGGTGCTGGGCCCGCTGCTCGCGCGCTGCGGCGAGGCGCGCGTGTCGCTGCCGGGCGGCTGCGCGATCGGGCTGCGCCCCGTGGACCAGCACGTCAAGGGGCTGCAGGTGATGGGCGCCACGATCGACCTCGACCACGGCTACATCGACGCCAAGGGCCGGCTGCGCGGCGCCAAGGTCGTGTTCGACATGCCCACGGTCACGGGGACCGAGAATCTCCTGATGGCCGCCACGCTCGCGGAAGGCACCACGACGCTCGAGAACGCCGCGCGCGAGCCGGAAGTGGTCGATCTCGCGCGCTGCCTCGTCGCGATGGGCGCGCGCATCTCGGGCGCCGGCACCGACCGCATCGTGATCGAGGGCGTGGACCGCCTGCACGGCGCGACGCACGCGATCATGCCGGACCGCATCGAGACTGGAACGTACCTTGCGGCGGTCGCGGCCACCGGCGGGAGCGCCGCGGTGCGCGGAGCCGATCCCGACTCCCTCGACGCAGTCGTGACCAAGCTGCGCGAGGCGGGTGCTGCCATCGCGGTCGACGGCGACGTCATCCGCGTGTCGCGCACCGGCAAGCTCACCGGCGTCAACGTGCGCACGGCCCCGCATCCGGGGTTTCCCACCGACATGCAGGCGCAGTTCATGGCGCTCGCCACGCGTGCGGAGGGCACGGCGGTGATCACCGAGACGATCTTCGAGAACCGCATGATGCACGTGCAGGAGCTGGTGCGGCTCGGCGCCGACATCGAGGTCGAGGGCAGCTCCGCCATCGTGAAGGGCGTGCCCAAGCTCACGGGCGCCTACGTGATGGCTACCGACCTGCGCGCCTCCGCGTGCCTCGTGATCGCGGGGCTTGTCGCCGAGGGCGACACGACCATCGACCGCATCTACCACCTCGACCGTGGCTACGAGCGCATCGAGGAGAAGCTCTCCGCGCTGGGCGCGCGGATCGAGCGCGTGAAGTGAGCCTCTGTCGGGCCGGCTTCAGCCGGCCGCGGCACTTCGTCGGGATGAAGCCCGGCCAGCAGCGACCGTTGCCATGAACGAGCTGGGACCGCTCGGCCACGCGACGTCCTACCCGGACCGCTACGATCCCGCGCTCCTCTTTCCGGTGTCGCGCGCGCCGCAGCGCGAGGCGCTGGGCCTCGGCGAAGCGCTGCCGTTCACCGGCGCCGACGTGTGGACGGCGTACGAGCACACGTGGCTCGACGGGCGCGGCTTGCCGCGCATCGCCATGCTTTCGCTCGAGGTGCCGTTCGACTCGCCCTTCATCGTCGAGTCGAAGTCGGTCAAGCTCTATCTCGGCTCGTTCGCGCAAACGCGCTTCGACGACGAGGCGAGCGTGCTCGCGACCGTCGGGCGCGACCTCTCTGCGGCCGCCGGTGCGCTGGTGCAGGTGTCGGTCCTGCGCGAGGCGCGCATCGCGCCCCTTGCGGGGGATTCGATCGACGGCGAGGACGTCTCGGCCGATCGCTACGAGGTCGATCCGTCGCTGCTGCGCGCCGGTGGCGCGAGCGTTGCCGAGACGCTTCGCTCCGACCTTTTCCGGTCGGTGTGCCCGGTGACAGGGCAGCCCGATTACGCATCGGTCTCCATTGCCTACCGCGGTGCGCGCATCGACCGCGGCGCGCTGCTGCGCTATCTCGTCTCGTATCGCCTGCATGCGGGATTCCACGAGCACTGCGCGGAGCGCATCTTCGTGGACGTCGCCAGCCGTTGCGGCTGCGAAGCGCTCACGGTGCACGCGCGCTTCACGCGCCGCGGCGGCCTCGACATCAACCCGTTCCGCACCAACGCGGGCGAGCCGGTGCCGCCCAACGTGCGCACGGACCGGCAATAGGGAGGCCACGTGCACGCGATCCGCGCCGCGCTCCTCACGTTCACGGGCGATCCGTTCGTCGAAGGGATCGGGGCCACGCGCCGCTACGAGTCCGACGCGGTCGTCGTGATGGACGACGGACACATCGTGGACGCGGGCGCTGCCGCGGAGGTGCTCGCGCGCCTGCCCGCGGGTGTCGCGGTCACGCGCTACGCGAACGCGCTCGTCACGGCGGGCTTCGTCGACAGCCACGTGCATTACCCGCAGCTGCCGATCATCGGCGCGGGGGGCAAGCCGCTGCTCGACTGGCTCGCGGGCTACACCTTTCCCGCAGAGCAGCGGTTTGCCGACGCGGACTACGCGCGATCGGTGGCGCGCACGTACCTGCGCGAGAACCTGCGCAACGGCATCACGACGGCGTCCGTGTTCTGCACCGTGCACGCGGTGTCCGCCGACGTGCTGTTCGAGGAGGCGCGCGCGATCGGGCTGCGCCTCGTTGCCGGCAAGGTGATGATGGATCGCAACGCGCCGGCGGCGCTCCTCGACACGGCGCAACGCAGCTACGACGAGAGCAAGGCGCTGATCGCGCGCTGGCACGGCAACGGACGGCTCGGCTACGCATTGACGCCGCGCTTCGCCGTGACGTCGACGGTGGAGCAGCTCGACGCAGCCGGCGCGCTCAAGCGCGAGCATCCTGACGTGCACGTGCAGTCGCACGTCTCCGAGAACGCCGCCGAGATCGCGCTCGTCGCCTCGATGTACCCGCAGGCGTCGTCCTATCTCGACGTCTACGCGCGCCACGGGCTCACCGGCCCGCGCACGATCTACGGACACGGCGTGCACCTGTCCGAGGCCGACTTCGCCTTCCTGCATGCATCGGGGACCGCGCTCGCGCATTGCCCGACGTCGAACAACTTCCTGGGCAGCGGCCTCTTCCGGCTGGCCGAGGCGAAGCGCGCCGATCGCCCCGTCCGCGTGGGTCTCGCCACGGACCTGGGCGGCGGCACGAGCTTCTCGGTCCTGCGCACGATGCAGGCCGCGTGCGAGGTGGCGCAACTTTCCGGGGCGCCGCTGCCCCCGTCGTGCGCTTTGTATCTCGCCACGCGGGGCGCCGCCCACGCGCTGGACCTGCACGAGCGCATCGGCACCGTCGCACCCGGCATGGAGGCCGATCTCGTGGTGCTCGACCTCGCTTCCACGCCGCTCATCGAGATGCGCGCGGGCTACGCGAAGGACATCGACGAGACGATCGCGATCCAGACGGCGCTGGCCGATGACCGTGCCATCCGCGCGACGTACGTCGCGGGCCGGCTCGCGTGGAATCGCGATGCGCGGGAGCACGCGCAGTCCCTACGGTAAAATGATTCCCCAACGTCATGGAACCGCGACACCTTGTCCATCCTCACCATCGCGCTCGCCAAGGGGCGCATCCTCGACGAGACGCTGCCGCTCTTCGCGCACGCGGGCATCGTCGCGGATGAGGACCCGGGCACCTCGCGCAAGCTGATCCTCGGCACGAGCCGCGACGACATCCGCTTCCTCATGGTGCGTCCGTCGGACGTGCCCACGTACGTGCAGTACGGCGCCGCCGACGCCGGCATCGCCGGCAAGGACGTGATCCTCGAGCACGGCAGCGAAGGGCTCTACCAGCCGGTCGACCTCCGCATCGGACGCTGCCGCCTCGTGGTGGCCACGCGGCGCTCGTTCGACTGGCAGGGCACGGTGCAGCGCGGCGCGCGCATCCGGGTGGCGACCAAGTACGTGAAGACCGCGCGCGAGCACTTTGCGCGCAAGGGCATGCACGTCGACCTGATCCACCTCTACGGCTCGATGGAGCTGGCACCCCTCGTGGGGCTCGCCGACGTAATCGTCGACCTGGTCTCCACCGGCAACACGCTGCGCGCCAACGACCTGGTCGCGGTCGAGGACATCATGCCGATCACCTCGCGCCTGGTGGTCAATCCCGGGGCGCTCAAGCTCAAGCGAGCGACGATGCAGCCGCTCATCGACGCGCTGGCGGCGGCGTCCGGAGCGCAGGCGTGACGCTCGACGTGCGCGTGCTGTCGACGTCCGACGCCGGGTTCGACGCGGCTCTCGACGCGCTCATCTCGTTCGAGTCCGCGCAGGATCCTTCCATCGACACCGCCGTCGCGGCCATCATCGCCGACGTGCGCAAGCGCGGCGACGCGGCGCTTCTCGAGTACACGCGCCGCTTCGATCGCCTCGACGTGCCGTCGGCAAACGCCCTCGAGATCGAAGCGGCCGAGCTTGCGGCGGCCTGCGCGTCGCTGCCGCACGCGCAGCGCGATGCGCTCGAGCAGGCCGCCGCGCGCGTGCGCCGCTATCACGAGCGGCAGAAGGCCGGCGGCTTCACGATGACCGACGACGACGGCAGCGAGCTGGGCCAGCGCGTGACGCCGCTCGACCGCGTCGGCATCTACGTGCCCGGCGGCAAGGCCGCCTATCCTTCGTCGGTGCTCATGAACGCGCTGCCCGCGCACGTCGCAGGCGTGGGCGAGATCGTCATGGCGGTGCCTACACCCGACGGCGTGCGCAATCCGCTCGTGCTCGCCGCCGCGCACATCGCGGGCGTGGATCGCGTGTTCACCATCGGCGGCGCCCAGGCCATCGCCGCGCTCGCCTACGGTACGCAGACCGTTCCGGCGGTCGACAAGATCTGCGGCCCCGGCAACGCGTACGTGGCCGCGGCCAAGCGCCGTGTGTTCGGCGCAGTGGGCATCGACATGGTGGCGGGCGTGTCGGAGATCGTGATCGTCGCCGACGCGAGCGCCAACGCCGACTGGATCGCGCTCGATCTCTTCTCGCAGGCCGAGCACGACGAGATGGCGCAGGCGATCCTGGTGACGCCCGACGCCGGGCTGATCGAGCGCGTGAAGGCGAGCGCGCAGCGTCTCGTTCAGGAGATGCCGCGTGCCGCCATCATCGAAGCCTCCTTCGCTGCGCGCGGTGCGCTCGTCCTCGTGCGCGATCTCGCCGAGGCGTGCGAGGTCGTGAACCGCATCGCGCCCGAGCATCTCGAGCTCGCGGTCGCCGATCCGGACGCGATCCTCCCCGCGATCCGCCACGCGGGCGCCATCTTCGTCGGGCACTATGCCTCCGAGGCGCTCGGCGACTACTGCGCGGGTCCCAATCACGTGCTGCCCACCGGCCGGACGGCGCGCTTCTCCTCGCCGCTCGGCGTCTACGACTTCGAGAAGCGCAGCAGCGTTCTGCGGCTCACGAAGTCGGCGGCGCAGAAGCTCGGTCCCATCGCCTCCACGTTGGCCCGCGGCGAGGGGCTGGTCGCGCACGCGCGGTCGGCGGAGGCGCGCATCGAAAAGACGTGAGGGTAGATTCCATGGCCAAGCTCTACGCGATGTACAGGCATCCCGTCGACCCGGCAGCGTTCGACCGCCACTACTACGCGACGCAAGTGCCGCTCGCCAGGAAGATTCCGGGCCTGCGGAACTACGAAGTCACGTCGGGCCCGATATCGTCGCTGGGGGGCGAGTCGCCTTACTACCTCATCGCCGTCCTGACCTTCGATTCGATGGAGGCGATAGAGGCCGCACTTGCCTCGCCGGAAGGCCAGGCCACCGCGGCCGACCTTGCCAACTACGCAAGCGCCGGGGTGGATCTCTACATCGCCGACACGAAGTCGGTCTGACCGATGCCACCTGCAAACGACGACGCCGTCCTCGCCCGTGTCAAGGCGACCATCCGCCCCAAGATCCGCGCGCTCAAGGCCTACCCCGTCGCCAAGGCGACGGGCATGATCAAGCTCGACGCGATGGAAAACCCGTACGGGCTTTCCGGTGAGGCGCGCGCCGAGATCGCGGCCGCCGTCGCCAACGCGCGCATCAACCGCTATCCCGACGGCGGCGGCGACGAGGTGAAGGCTGCACTGCGCCGCTCGCTCGCGCTGCCCGAGGGCGCGGCGCTGGTGCTCGGCAATGGCTCCGACGAGATCCTGCAAATGCTGACGGCGGTGGTCGCGAAGCCGGGCGCCGTCGTGCTCGCGCCCGATCCGTCGTTCGTGCTCTACCGCATGCAGGCCGAGCTCGCGAACCTGCGATTCACCGGCGTGCCGCTGCGCGAGGACCTCACGCTCGACATCGACGCCATGCTCGCCGCCATCGAACGCGACAAGCCCGCGCTCGTCTGGCTCGCGTACCCCAACAATCCCACCGGCACGCTCTTCGACGTGCGCGACATCGAGCGGATCATCGCGGCCACGCCCGGCATCGTGGCGGTCGACGAGGCCTACTACGCGTTTGCCGACGGCACCTTCCTGCCCCGCGTGCTGGAGTTCCCCAACCTCGTGGTCGTGCGCACGCTGTCCAAGGTGGGCATGGCCGGCGTGCGGCTGGGCTACGCGGCCGCGCATCCGGCGTGGATCGCCGAGCTCGACAAGGTGCGTCCGCCGTACAACATCAACGTCCTCACCCAGGCCGTGGTGCCGGTGCTCCTGCGCCACGGCGAGCTCCTGGCCGAGCAGGCCGCGGCCATCCGCCGCGAGCGAGCGCGCATGGCCACCGCGCTGGCCGCGATCCGCCGCGTGACGGTGTTCCCGTCGCACGCCAATTTCCTGCTGGTCCGCGTGCCGGACGCGCCGCGCTGGTTCGAGACGCTCAAGGACGCCGGCATCCTCGTGAAGAACGTCGATGGCTGGCATCCGCGGCTCGCAGGCTGCCTGCGCATCACGATCGGCACGCCGGCCGAGAACAACGCCGTGCTGGAGGCGCTGTCCCGCTTCGAATGAGGCGGGGTGGTGTATAAAGCCCTCATGAACGCACGAGCGGACATCCCCGCACGCACGGCGCGCGTCGAACGCAAGACCGCCGAGACCGAGATCGTCGTCGACGTCGACCTCGACGGCGCCGGCCGCGCGCAGCTCGCCACCGGCGTGCCCTTCCTCGACCACATGCTGGACCAGGTGGCGCGTCACGGCATGGTGGACCTCGCCGTGACCGCCAAGGGCGACCTTCACATCGACGCGCACCATACGGTCGAGGACGTGGGCATCACGCTCGGCCAGGCGTTCAAGGCCGCCGTGGGCGACAAGAAGGGCGTGGCGCGTTACGGCCACGCCTACGTGCCGCTCGACGAAGCGCTGTCGCGCGTCGTGATCGACCTCTCAGGCCGCCCGGGCCTCGTCTTCGAGGTCCCGTTCACGCGGGCCATGATCGGCACCTTCGACGTCGATCTCGCGCGGGAGTTCTTCCAGGGATTCGTCAACCACGCGCTCGTCACCCTCCACGTCGACAACCTGCGAGGCGACAACGCCCACCACCAGTGCGAGACGGTGTTCAAGGCATTCGGCCGCGCGCTGCGCATGGCATGCGCGGTGGACCCGCGCGCCGGGACCGCGATCCCGTCGACGAAGGGCAGCCTGTAGCCCGTCGGTCGAGGCACTTTCGAGCGATGCAATGATCGTCGTCATCGATTACGGCATGGGCAATCTTCGCTCGGTGGCGAAAGCGCTCGCGCACGTCGCGCCTGCCGAGACGGTCGTCGTCTCGTCGGAGCCCGAAGAGATCCTGCGCGCCGATCGCGTGGTCCTGCCGGGCCAGAGCGCGATGCCCGACTGCATGAAGGGCCTGGTGGCCAGCGGCCTCGTCGACACCGTGCGGCGTGCCCTGGCCGACCGGCCGTTCCTCGGCATCTGCCTCGGCCTGCAGATGCTCTTCGACGAGAGCGAGGAGGGACCCACCCAGTGCCTGCATGCGCTCCCGGGGCGGGTGGTGCGCTTCCGCGACGAGGCGATGATCGGCCCCGCCGGAGAGCGCCTAAAGGTCCCCCACATGGGCTGGAGCCCGGTACGGCAGGTCCGGTCGCACCCGCTGTGGCAGGGCATCGAGGACGGCGCCCGCTTCTATTTCGCGCACAGCTACCACCCGGTTCCGGCCGACCCGTCGCTCACCGCGGCCACGGTCGATTATCCGGCGCCGTTTACTTGCGCAATTTCGCGGGCTAATATCTTCGCAACGCAATTCCATCCGGAAAAAAGTCAGCGCGCAGGTCTTACCCTACTCGCCAACTTCGTCGCCTGGGACGGCCGAGCCTGACCCTCCCGCCACCGCATCCCATCCGCTCCATTCGCCGCAGCCCCATCGCTGCCATGCAGATCATCCCCGCCATCGACATCAAGGACGGACATTGCGTCCGCCTCAAGCAGGGCGACATGCACTCGGCCACCGTGTTCTCGGAGGAGCCGGCCGCCATGGCGCAACATTGGCTCGAGCAGGGCGCCCAGCGTCTCCATCTCGTGGACCTCAACGGCGCGGTCGCGGGCAAGCCCAAGAACGAGTCCGTGATCCGCGAGGTCGTGAGCGTGATCGGCGAGGAGATTCCCGTGCAGCTGGGCGGCGGCATCCGCGACCTGGACACCATCGAGCGCTATCTCGACGACGGCATCACCTACATCGTGATCGGCACGGCCGCGGTGAAGAACCCCGGCTTCCTGCACGACGCCTGCTCCGCGTTCCCCGGTCACATCCTGGTCGGACTGGACGCCCGCGAAGGCAAGGTTGCGACCGACGGCTGGTC
>CAZIZD010000191.1:0-8688 GCA_964543615.1 uncultured Alcaligenaceae bacterium
GAGATGTACCGGGAAGCCGCGCCTGCAGCCCGGCAGGCCACGAGCCGCCGCTGAGCCGGGCCAAAAGCAGTGGCGCGGTCGGCAGGCCCTCGTCCTGCCGCGCTGACATTCGCCTGTCATCCTGATCGGTTCAGATCCGGCGCCGGTGCGACCGGGCCGGCGCCGCGGGGCCAGTACCGAGGAAGCGTGTCGCCAACTCCGCCCTTCACCGTGCGCGGCTATCATCCGCCCCGCCGGCGACTCCGCGATTTTCCGAGATCCCCATGAACAAGACTGCAGCGCCGATGAGCGCGTTCGAACGCTATCTCACCGTGTGGGTGCTTCTCTGCATCTTGGTCGGCATCGCGCTCGGACAGGCCCTGCCAGACGTCTTCCAGGCCATCGGCCGCCTGGAGGTCGCGCGCGTGAACCTGCCGGTGGGCGTGCTCATCTGGGTGATGATCATCCCGATGCTGGTGAAGGTGGACTTCGGCGCGCTGCACGAAGTCCGTCAGCACGTGCGCGGCATCGGCGTCACACTGTTCGTCAACTGGCTGGTGAAACCCTTCTCGATGGCTTTCCTCGGCTGGCTGTTCATCCGGCACCTCTTCGCGCCGCTGTTGCCGGCCGACCAGCTGGACAGCTACATCGCGGGCCTCATCCTGCTGGCGGCGGCGCCCTGCACGGCCATGGTGTTCGTGTGGAGCAACCTGGCCGACGGCGACGCCAACTTCACGCTGTCCCAGGTCGCGCTCAACGACACGATCATGGTGTTCGCGTTCGCACCGCTCGTGGGTCTGCTGCTCGGCCTTTCGTCGATCACCGTGCCGTGGCAGACGCTGCTCGCGTCCGTGGTCCTGTACATCGTGGTGCCCGTGATCGTCGCGCAGGCATGGCGCCGCATGCTCCTGGCGCGCGGGGGCATCGACGCGCTGCAATCCGTGCTCGCGCGGCTGCATCCCTTGTCCCTGTCGGCGCTGCTCCTCACGCTCGTGCTCCTGTTCGGGTTCCAGGGCCGGCAGATCCTCGACCAGCCGCTCGTCATCGCGATGCTGGCCGTGCCAATCCTGATCCAGGTGTACTTCAACTCCGCGCTCGCGTACTGGCTCAACAGGCGGCTCGGCGTCGCGCACGAAGTCGCGTGCCCTTCCGCCCTCATCGGAGCCTCGAACTTCTTCGAGCTCGCGGTCGCCACGGCCATCGGCGTGTTCGGACTCGAATCGGGCGCGGCACTCGCCACCGTGGTCGGCGTGCTGATCGAGGTTCCCGTCATGCTCTCGGTGGTCAAGTGGGTGGGCGCGACCAAGGCCTGGTACCGCGCGGGCTGAACCGCGCCCACCACCGTCACCGGCTCGCCGCCAGCAACTGCAGCTCGAATGCGTCGCCGCGCCGCGCGGTGCGCAGGCTGCCCGGCGGCTGGAGTGCGAACGCGACCGCGCCGAGCGTGCGGACCAGGCCGCTTGCGAGCGCGGCGCCGATGCCCTGCGCCTTGCGCAATTGTCCCGTGCGGTACAGGTAGAGAAGCAGCGCGAACAGCGTCCCTCCCGGCAGCACGATCTCGAGCACGACATACGGACCGGCCTTCTGGAGGAGCCGGCCCACTTCCGACATGGCGGTCTTCGCTTGCATGATGCTCTCCACGATCCCTCGTCGCGCAAATGCGCTTCGTCATGGGTCGAGAGTGTGAGCGGAGGCCACTGGCCGATGGCTGACGGAATGGGCACAAGTTGGGTCGCGCCGGTGGCGCGACCCAACCCATTGATAATTCAATGAAAAATAGTTGCGGCGGAGTCGCGCCGAGGGGTGCGGACGCGCGCTGCGCAAACTGACGGAGACGACTTACAGATCGCTTACGACACGCTGACTTCGACCGGCTCCACCACCCGCGGCGTGAATCCGACGGCGTGCTCGAGCGCATCGTCGACCGTCTCGAGCCACACGAAGGTGAGGCGCTCGCGCGCGTCCGCCGGGATGTCGTCCAGGTCCCGGCGATTGCGCGAAGGCAGCATTACCGTCGTGATGCCCGCGCGCAGGGCTGCCAGCACCTTCTCCTTGATGCCGCCAACCGGAAGCACGAGGCCGCGCAGGCTGATCTCGCCGGTCATGGCAACGTCCGGACGCACTGCCTTGCGCAGCGCGAGCGAGGCGAGCGACGTGAACATCGCGACCCCGGCGCTCGGCCCGTCCTTGGGAATCGCCCCCGCGGGAATGTGCATGTGCACGTCGCTCTTCTCGAAGACCGCCGGTTCCACGCCGAGGCTCGCCGCGCGCGCCTTGACCAGGGTAAGCGCGGCCTGCGCGCTCTCCTTCATCACGTCGCCCAGCTGACCGGTCAGGATGAGCTTGCCGCTGCCGGGCGTGCGCGACGTCTCGATGAACAGTATGTCGCCACCCACGGGCGTCCACGCGAGTCCCGTCGCGACGCCGGGCACGCTCGTGCGCATCGCGACCTCGTTCTCGAAGCGCGGCGCACCCAGCACCTCGGCCACCTGCGCGGGGTCGATGTGGACCTTGGCGGCATCTCCCTCGGCCACGCGCATCGCTGCGTGGCGGAAGAGATTCCCGATCTCGCGCTCGAGATTGCGCACGCCGGCCTCGCGCGTGTAGTCGCCGATCACCGCGCGCAGCGCGTCGTCGGTGATGTCGCACTGCTCCGTCGTGAGCCCCGTGGCCTTCAGCTGCCTCGCCACGAGATAGCGGCGGGCGATCTCGAGCTTCTCGGCCTCGGTGTAGCCCGGCAGGCTCACCACTTCCATCCGGTCGCGCAACGGACCCGGGATACGGTCGAGCACGTTGGCTGTCGCGATGAACACGATGCGCGACAGGTCGTACGGCACGCCGAGGTAGTTGTCGCGAAACGTCGCGTTCTGCTCGGGATCGAGCACCTCGAGCAGCGCCGCCGCGGGATCGCCGTGCATCGACTGGCCGAGCTTGTCCATCTCGTCCAGCATCAGCACGCAATTGCGCGTGCCGGCCTTGCGCACCGCCTGGATGATGTTGCCGGGCATCGCGCCGATGTACGTGCGGCGGTGACCGCGGATCTCGGCCTCGTCGTGCGTGCCTCCGAGCGAAAGGCGCTGGAACTTGCGGCCGAGCGCACGCGCGATGCTCTGGCCGAGCGACGTCTTGCCCACGCCGGGCGGGCCGACGAAGCACAGGATGGGCGTGCGGCCTTCCGGATTGAGCTTGCGCACCGCGAGGTACTCGAGGATGCGGCGCTTCACCTTGGCAAGACCGTAGTGGTCGTCGTCGAGAATGCGGCGCGCCTCGTCGATCGCGATAGGTTCCTCGGCCGGCAGCGTCCATGGCAGCTCCACGAGCCAGTCGAGGTACGTGCGCAGCATCGACGATTCCGGTGACTGCTCGGACATCTGGGCAAGGCGCGAGAGCTCCTTGCGCGCGTGCTTCTCGACGTCCTCCGGCATCTTCGCTTTCGCGATCTGCTCCGCGAGCTCGGCGACCTCGGCGGCGTTGTCGTCGCCCTCGCCCAGCTCCTTCTGGATCGTGCGCATCTGCTCGCGCAGCAGCGCCTCGCGCTGCCGTCCTTCGAGGCGGCCTTGCGTCTGCTCGCCGATCTCCTTCGAAAGACGCTGCACCTCGATGCGGCTCACCAGGAACGCGAGCACGCGGTCGAGGCGCATCTGCACGTCGAACGTCTCCAGCAGGTCCTGCTTCTCCTGCGCCTTGATGTCGATGAGGCCCGCGACGAAGTCGGCGAGCGCGCCGGGGGACTGGATCTGCTCGATGGAGGCGACGAGCTCGGCAGGTGCGCGCGGCATGAGCTCGAGCAGCTCGGCGGCGCGCGCCTTGACCTGCAGCATGCGTGCCTCGATGTCGCGGTTCACCGGCGCTACGTCGGGCAGGATCTCGACGCGCGCCGCCTTGTACGGACGGCCTTCGAGGAACTCCGCCACACGGAAGCGCTGGCCGCCCTGCACGACGAGGTTGTGCGAGCCGTCCTGCCCCGTCACGTAGCGGAGGATGGTAGCGGTGGTGCCGACGGTGTGGAGGTCCGTCGCGTCGGGCTGTTCCACCTCGGCGTTTCGCTGCAGCAGCAGTCCGATGGGCTTCTGCGTGCGCACCGCCTCCTGCGCGGCGCGCACCGACTCCTCGCGGCCGAGCGCGAGCGGTGCGATCAATCCCGGGAACATCACGAGATTGCGCACCGGAACGAGGATGAGCGCGTCTGCCGGCAGCGGGGTGGCATTCGATTCGTTGCGCGTGGCTTCCATGGTCGTGCTCATGCGAGTCGGCGCAGCTTCATGAGGAGGCAACCGTCCGCGAGGGTGCGCTCGACCAGGTCGTAGCGTCCGGGCGGAAGTTCGATGGTGCGCTCGAAGCGCCCATAGGGAATTTCGAGTCGGTGGACGGCGGCGCCGGCGATCGCGAGCGGACGATGGCCCACCACGGAAAGGCGTGCGCCATCGGTGCGAATCTCGACGTTGGCGGCCTCGACGCCGGGCAGCGCGACGCGCACGAAGAACGCGTGCGCATCCTCCACGATGTCGATCGGCGGCTCCCAGCACGGGCCGGCGCGGCCGAGCGCGAGCGTCATGAACTGCCTGTGCAGGCGGTCGGCTTCGCGCAGCATGTCGAACGCCTCGTCGATGAGGCGGGTGTCGCGGCCCGGCATCACGGCTCCTGATGATCGTGCGTGTTCGCTGTTCACGCGGGCGAGCGGGCCCCGCGGGGCACATCACCGCCTAGATAGGGTCGATCGCGCGAAACGCAACTGGCGCCGCGCAATGCCCGGGAACCTAGCCGTGCATCGAAACGATCTCGAGCAGGCGAGCCAGGTCGACCGGCTTGCGCAGGATGGTGGCGCCGGCCGGCACCACGTCGTCGTTGGTGATCTCGTGCCCGGTGACGAGCACGACCTTGAGCTTGGGAAAGCGATGCTTGACCACGCGCAGGAAATCGAACCCGTCGAGGTCGGGCATGCGCACGTCCGAGATCACGCAGGCGATGCCGGGATTGGCATCGAGGGCTTCCAGCGCTTCGGGCGCCGAGTACGCGCAGACGGTGCCGTAGCCCGATACCTCGAGGAACGTCGACAGCACCGCGACTGCGTCACGGTTGTCGTCGGTGATGAGGATGCTCGCGGCACGAGGTTGCTTTTGCAGTGTCATCTTGGTTCGTTCACTCGCCTCGTGGGACAAACCGGGCGATCGTGCCGTTTTGAAATTGTAAAGTCAAATCAACGCGTTGAGCGCGCGTGCAATTGCACTTGCGTACGAATGCACTTGCGTACGAATGCACTCACGTCCAACGCACTTGCGTCCAATGCAGGTGCGCGCAGGATGGATGCGTCCGATGCGCGGTTGCTCGAGCTGCAGGGCTCCCGACCCCTGCAGCCGGATCCGCATTATGCAGCCGCGACCGGCAACGCGCGCATTTGCGTGTCCCGCAATTCGCCTACCCGAGCGCCCGTCGCCTGCGCAGCTTCACGCCCTCGATCCACGCAATGGCGGCAAATGCCGCTGCCACTGCCCACATTGCGTCATACGCAAGGGGCGACTCGAACTTGAAGAGCGTGGCGGCCGCAGGCCACGCCGCTGCAATCGCCAGTGCAGCGGCCGTTGCCATCACGATGATCCAGAACACGCGATTGGGACGCATGAGCACGGCGGCGACCGACTCGGTATGCGACCGGGTCGCTAGGATCGTCAGCAGGTTCGCAGTCACGAGCGTGATGAACGCCAGTGCCCGTGCCGTGCCTTCGCTTTGCCAGGCAAGAGCCACGCCATACACCGTGGCCACCGCGGCGAATGCACCAAGACCGAGCAGCGCGCTCTCGACGAGCATCGCGCGCGTGAAGAGCGGCGCCCCCGGATCGCGCGGCGGGCGCCGCATGACGTTGCGCTCGGAGTGCTCGGCCTCGAACACGAGCGAGCACGCGGGATCGATCACGAATTCGAGGAACACGACGTGCACCGGGAACAGGAACAGCGGCCATCCCGCGAGCACGGGCAGGAGCCCCATGCCGGCGATGGGAATGTGCACCGCGAGCAGGAACTTCATCGCGTTGCGGATGTTGTCGTAGATCCTGCGGCCCTGGCGCACGGTGGCGACGAGGGACGTGAAATCGTCGTCGAGCAGGACCAGCGCGGCCGCTTCGCGCGCGACGTCGGTGCCGCGCCCGCCCATCGCCACGCCGATGTGCGCCGCTTTGAGCGCGGGGGCGTCGTTGACGCCGTCGCCGGTCATGGCGACCACCTCGCCGTTGGCCTTCAGTGCCTGCACGAGACGCAGTTTCTGCTCGGGCACCACGCGGGCGAAGACGCCCACTACCGCGACCTCCTTCCGCAGCGTCGCGTCGTCCATCGCATCGAGTTGCGCACCCGTGCGCACGCCGGCCTCGACGTCGAGCCCGATGGCCTTGCCGATCGCCAGCGCCGTCGCGGGATGATCCCCCGTGATCATCACCACGCGAATGCCGGCGTCGTGGCACTCGCGCAACGCCCCCTTCACGTTCGCGCGCGGCGGGTCGGCGAGACCGATCAACCCGCGAAAGCGCAGCGCAAAGCCGTGCGGCGTGTCGGGCAACACGGCGTCCGCGTCAGCTTCCGCTTGCGCCACCGCGAGCACCCGCAGGCCCTGCCCGGCGAGCGCCTCGACCCGTGCCAGCACGCGGTCCCGGGCCTCGCGGTCCATGCCGCACAGTCGCGTCAGAGCCTCGGGCGCGCCTTTCGCCGCCACCAGCAACGAAGGGCCTTCCTCGCGCGACCACACGTGCGTGACCACGGGCAGGGCGGCGGAGATCTCGTACTCGCGGACGATCGCGTGCCGACTCCGGTTCTCCGCCTCGGCATGCGACCGCGCCGCCGTGTGGATCGCGCGCTCCATGGGATCGAAGTCCTCGATCTCGCTCGCGGCGGCCGCGAGCGCGAGGAGCTCGCGCGCTGCCGTGCCGGGCTTTGCATCGGCACCGCGGAAGTCGCACGTCTGCCCGTCCGACTCGACGAGCGCGACCTGCATGCGGTTCTCGGTGAGCGTGCCCGTCTTGTCGACGCAGAGCACGGTGGTGGCGCCCAGCGTCTCGATGGCCGGCATGCGGCGCGTGAGCACGCGATGGCGCGAAATCCGCCACGCGCCGAGCGCGAGGAACACCGTGAGCACGACGGGAAACTCTTCCGGCAGCACGCCCATCGCGAGCGTGACCCCCGACATCATTCCCTCGATCCACTGGCCACGCGTGAGGCCATAGGCCACGGCGGCAAGGATGCACAGTGCCACGCCCGCCACCGCGAGCTTGGTGACGACGCGGCGCGTCTCCCGCTGCAACGGCGTGGCCTCCTGCTCGATCGATGCAAGCGCGTGGCCGATGCGCCCCATCTCGCTTCGCGGTCCGGTGGCCACGACCTCCGCGATCGCGTGACCGCGCACGACAAGCGCCCCCGCAAAGATGGCGTGCGGATCCCCCGCGCGCGGCGCGGCGGGTACGTCTTCGCTTGCCGTCTTTGCGACCGGCACGGACTCGCCGGTCAAGAGCGACTCGTCCACGGTGAGGTCGACCGCCTCGTGCAGCACGGCATCCGCGGGCACGCGGTCGCCTTCGTGCACGACGAGCCAGTCGCCGCGGACGACCTCGCGACCCGCGATGCGCCGCTCCTCGCCGCCGCGGATCACGAGCGCGCGCGGGCTCGACAGATCGCGCAATGCCTCGAGCGTGCGTTCGGTCCGGAATTGCTGGTAGATGGAGATCGCCACCACCGCGACGATCGACACCGCGAGCACGAGCGCCTCGCGGATGTCGCCGAGCGCGAGGTAGAGCGCGATCGCGCCAAGCAGCAGCAGGAACATCGGCTCGCGCAGCACGTCGAGCGCAATGTGCAGGACGCCCCCCCCGCGCGCGGAAGCGATCTCGTTGGGGCCTTCGGCAACGAGCCGCCGCGCCGCCTCGTGGACGGAAAGACCGCTCATCGCCTTGGGATCGCGATCGGTCACATCGTGATGCTAGCGCGCGGGAACCGGGCCGTATCGACGCCGGTCAAGGAATCAGTCGATCCGGATGAATGCCGCGATGTCGGGATCGGCGCGCAGCGCGGCCAGCGCATCGTCGTCGGGAAGCTGCGGCCGGTCGCGATCGTGGTTCACGATACAGAGGAAGCCGAGCGGGGCGTCGTCCACGGCGCGGAACTGGTGCCACGTGCGCGGAGGGATGTGCACGAGATCGAGGGGTGCCACCGCGAAGATCGTGTTGCCGACCAGCACGCGGCCGAGGCCGCGCTGGATCACCACTGCATGCACGTGCTCGTGCCGCTCCAGCGTGGTGTATCCGCCGGGCGCCACCTCGAAGTAGCGCAGCTGGCAATGGAGCGCGGGATCGTCGAACAGCACCTGGCGCGTGACGTCGCGATACGGAACGCCCGGCTCCTGCTTGTACGCGCGCTCCTCGACCGCATCCCAGCGGAACGCCGGATCGTGCCTTCGAAACGTCGGCTCGCTCATGGGGATGTCTCCTTGGGCCCATCGGATGCCGCATCGCGCACGGCCGCGACGAAACGCGCCGCGCGATCGCCGATGCGGTCGGCGTCGCCGAGCAGCGATCCCCCGACGAGCAGCATCACGTCCGGTCCGTAGAAGGCGACGACGTCGCGCAGCGCCTCGAGCTGCAACCCGCCTGCCGGGACCGGCAACGCGGGCGCCATTGCACCCAACCGCGCGCCGAGAGGTGCAGAGGCGCGTTGCGCGAGCTCGCGCGCTCGC
>CAZIZD010000192.1:0-8643 GCA_964543615.1 uncultured Alcaligenaceae bacterium
CGACACCCGGACAGAACTGGGCATTCGCGTCGTCGGCAGCGATGCCGACGCCGAACGCGAGCACGATGATGGCAAGCAACTTCCGCATTGCGGTTCCCCTTCAATCGTTGGGCGCGAAGGCCGAGCTCGCCTCCCCGGCGAGATCAACGCGGCAGCGAGACTTGCGTGCCGCGCGCGAGACCCGCGATGATTCGTTGGCGTGTGCGCGCGTGTCAAGGCCGCGCGATGCAAAGGTTCGCATCGCGCTGCAAATCACTACATCTTGCGGCCCGACAGCAGGGTGATGTTGCCTACAAATCGCAATTGCCCCAGCAGGCGATCGCCATCGGCCTGCGCACGCACGCTGCGTATCGCACCGTCGCTGTCCACGAAGGTGAAGCCGAGCGTCGCGCCGTTGACGTACGCACCGAGCAGAGGCTGCGTCTTGCCGCGCAGCGTGATGGTTCCGCCGATGCGCTGGAACTCCTGCGTGACGTCGATGACCGCTTCCCAGCTCTTGTCGTCGCGCAGGGACCAGCGCCCCGCGACGCGCGCAGGCACGATCCACAGGAACGCTTCGCTGTTCTCGGCCGCGATCACCTGGTCGGGCTCCCACTCGCCCATGTCCCACATGTGCGACACGATGCGCGTTCCCGGTTTCATCGCGAGGATTTGCGGGCGCAGCTGGTAGTTGAGGTCGGGCAGCAGGTACAGCGTGAGGACCGTGGCCTTGCTCCAGTCCTGCTTGAAGATGTCGCCTTCGATGATCGTGACCTTGTCCGCCACACCGGCTCGCTCGGCATTCCGCCTGGCGAGCGCCGCGAGCTTGCCGTCGTACTCGATCCCCACCGCCTTGGCCCCGAACTGCTTCGCTGCCGCGATCGGAATGCGGCCTTCGCCCGCGCCCAGGTCGTAGACGGTGTCGAAGCGCGTGGTCTTCGCGGCCTCGAGCATCTTCGTGACCATCGCGTCGGGTGTAGGGAGCCACATCACGTCCTTGCCGGGCTGGCGCAGGCGCGGCTGGTAGACCTCGTCGCCGTACTTGGGAAAGTCCTGCGCTTGCGCGGCGGTGCACAAGGCGAACGCCGCGAGGAGCGGCATGAGGCGAGTCAAGAGGTCTCCTTCCTTGGATGCGGTTCCACGCCGCGCCGCGAAGCGTAGGTCGGCAGGCGCCGCGGGGTCAAGCCTGGATCGCAGCGAAGGCCTCGTCGGCGATCTCGAGCGTCCGGTCGATGTCGGCGTCCGTGTGCGCGATGGAGATGTAGAACTTCTCGTTGGGATTGACCAGCAGGCCGCGCTTCAGTAGCTCGATCGCCCATCGGTATCCCAGCGTCTTGTCCGCAGTGGTGAGATCCATCCACGTGCGCAACGGCCGCCGGTCCGTGAAGCGGATGCCGAACACCGCATCCTCGCCGGGCGCCTGCAGTGCGAAGCCGTGCCGCGTGCCGGCCGCAACGAGGCCTTCGCGCAGGCGGCGGCCCGTGGCGCGCAACCGGTCGTAGACGCCCGGCGCGCGCAACACCTCGAGTGCTGCGCACCCGGCGATCGCGCACACCGGGTTGCCATTGAGCGTGTGCGTGGCCCACACCACCTGCTCGCGCGGCCGCGAGCGTGCGTCGAGCACGCCCATCACGTCGGCGCGCCCGGCGATGGCCGCGAGCGGAAAGCCGCCGCTCACCGCCTTGCCGTAGCACGCCATGTCGGGGATCACGCCGTACTTCTCCTGGGCGCCGCCCCACGCGATGCGGAATCCGGTGACGATTTCGTCGAACACGAGCACGATGCCGTGGCGCGCTGTGACGTCGCGGATCGCCTGCAGGAAGCCCGGCTCCGGCAGCAGCACGCGCTGCAGCGGCTCCACGATCACGGCGGCGAGCTCGTGGGCGTGCGCCTCGATCAGGGACACGGCGCGATCGGCGTCGTTGAACGGTGCCACGAGCACGGTGTCGCCGGTTTCTGCCGGCACACCGATCGAATCGGGCAGGGCGCGCGGATAGGGAGAGGGTGTGGACGGCACCGTTCCCCATAGTCCGTAGTCGTGCATGCCGTGCCACGCGCCCTCGAACTTCATGACCTTGTTGCGCCCCGTGAAGGCGCGCGCCATGCGCAGCGAGTAGAAGGTGGCCTCGGTGCCGGAGCCCGTGTAATGCACGGCATCCGCGCACGGGATGGCCTCGACCAGCTTGTGCGCGAGCTCGATCTCCGGCTCGTTGAGGAAGTAGAACGTCGTGCCCTTGCGCAATTGCGCACCGACCGCCTCGGTGATCGCGGGATGCGCGTGACCGAGGAGGGCCGGCCCCGATCCCAGGTGGTAGTCGATGTGCTCCCGTCCCGCGACGTCGAACACGTGGCTGCCTTCCCCACGTTCCACGACGAGGTTGAGCTCGGGTGGCAGCACGAAGAGGCCGAGGCCGCCGCCGGCCAGGTCGCGGCCTGCGAGTTCCAGCAGATGGGATTGGCGTTCGCGTGGATTCATGGAGCAATTCCTCGTAGCGGCGTCCACGTGACGACGTGGGGGCAGTGGTCGGAAGGAAGCGCGGCGCCGGGCGCGCCGCGCAGCGGATCGCCGTTGCCGTCGACGTAATTGACGGCGCGCATGGTGAGCGACGAGGGCGCGAGCCGCTTCTTGAGCGATTCGGATATCACGATGTGATCGATGCCGTCGTGCGTGAGGTCGGCACGCGCGCCCGCGATGCTGCAGTCGCCACTCGAGCCCTTTGGGATTGCGCCGTTGCGTCCCTGGTCGGCGAAGCGCGCGCGCCACAGCGTGGCGCCCGGCGGATCGCCGTCGTTGAGCTCGGGAAACATCGCACGCGTTCGCGTGTCGCACGACACGCGCACCTGCGCACCCGCGCGATCGAGCGTGCAGCGCCCGAGCGGATCCTTCGCGGACGTGCCGTCGAGACGCGTGCGATACGAGGCCGAGTCCGCGATGGGCTCGCGCAGCAACGTGCGGTTGAAGTCGCCCATCACCGCGAAGTCGCGCGACGCGTTGGCGTCGATCCATGCTTCGAGCGACGGCAGCTGGTAGCGCAGGATCGCGCAGTCGCTCGCGATGCCGTCGCGACGCGCCTCGTCGAGTGCGGCATCGCGAGCGGTGATCGGCGTGCCGAGGTCGCGGCTGCGGCAACCGGCTTTGAGGTGCACGACGAGCGCGCGCACCGGCTTGCGCCCGACGTCGACGGTGAACGCGAGTCCCGGGCGCAGCGGCCGCTCGGGCAGCCCGCTGTCCGAAAGCGAAGCCACGAGCTCGAAGTCGCGCACGTCGAGACCGCGCTTCCACGCCACGCCCACGTGCTGGGGGATCGACGGCGCGCCCGGTTGCTCGCGCGTGGTGGCCACGGACCAGCGCGGCGGCAGGATCGCGCGCACCGCGTTCGCATCGAAGATCTCCTGGAGGACGACGAGCTTCACGCCCATCTCGTCCAGGCGCTCCCACGTCGCGCGCAGCGCCTCGAGCTTCTTTGCGTAGCGCGTTGGCTGCGCAAGATCGAGCGTCTCGCGGCAGGCATGGTCGTCGGGGTAGCGGGCCTTGCGCGGCCAGCCGTCACGGGTCGATCCGCACGCATCGGGCGGGAACGTCATGCCGTTGTGGACGTCGCAGTAGGGAAGGCCGGCGAGCGATGCGCGATCTGCGGGCGCGAGGGCGTCGAGGCTCACGGGCCAGCCGAAGCGCTCGCAGGTGGCGCTCCAGCGCGCGTGCGTGGCTTCGTCCATGAGCCAGTTCATGTTCCACGTCGCGACCCCAATGCCCTGCGCGGACGCGCAGGCGGCGGCGGCCGCGGCGATCGCGCCCGCGAGCCATCGCGCCCATCGCGATCGTTCACGTATCATCCGCGCATCATAAGGGAGCGCGCTCGCCATGGATCGGACCGCCCGCATCACGCTCATCGCGACCGGCCTCGGCCTTTTCATGATCTTCCTCGATGCGCTCATCGTGAACGTCGGGCTGCCCGCGATCCAGGAGAGCTTCAAGGTCGGCGAGGCGGGCCTGCAGTGGGTGGTGGCCGCGTACAGCCTCGGCATGGCGGTGTTCATCATGACCGCCGCCACGCTCGCCGACCTTCATGGGCGCAGGCTCTGGTACGTGATCGGCATCGCGGTGTTCACAGTCGCGTCCGTGGTGTGCGGGCTCGCGCCTTCGCTCGAAATTCTCAATGTCGCGCGCGGGGTGCAAGGTGTTGCCGCCGCCACCGCCAACGTGACTTCGCTTGCGCTCGTCAGCGCGGCATTTCCCGATCCCAAGGCGAAGGCGCGCGCGATCGGCATCTGGACCGCCATCGCGAGCGTGGGCACGGCAGTCGGCCCCACCCTGGGCGGATTCCTGGTCGAGCACTGGGGCTGGCGCAGCATCTTCCTCGTCAACGTTCCGGTGGGCGTGGTCGTCGTGATCCTCACGCTCAAGTTCGTGAAGGAATCGCGCGACGAGCGCCCACGCACGCTCGACGCCGTGGGGCAGGTCCTGTTCATGGTGACCGTGGGCGCGCTCGCCTATGCCGTGATCGAGGGACCGAAGTCGGGGTGGACGTCGCCTTCGATCGTTGCGCTCTTTGCCACTGCCGCGATCGCCTGCGCGTCCTTCATCGCCTACGAGCGCAGGCACGACGATCCCATGATGGACCTCACGCTCTTCAACGACGTGGGCTACGCGCTCGCGATCGCGACCATCTGCACGGTGTTCTTCTCGATCTACGGCATGCTGCTCGTGACGACCCAGTTCCTGCAGAACGTGCGTGGCTTTTCGCCGGAACAGACCGGCCTCATGCTGCTGCCGTTCAGCGCATCGGTGACCATCGTCTCGCCGCTGGTCGGACGCGTCGTGGGGCGATTCGGGGCGCGGCCGCCGATCCTCACTGGACTGGCGTCGCTCATGGCGGGTCTCGTGGTGCTCATCTTGTCGGGGCACCAGAGTGCCGTCGTCGTGCTGCTCGGTCTCGGGCTGTGCGGGATTGGCGGTGCGCTGTGCCTCACGCCGATCACGACCATCGCGATGACCTCCGTGCCGCCGCAGCGCGCAGGCATGGCCTCGGGGATCATGAGCGCGCAGCGCGCGATCGGGTCGACGGTGGGCTTCGCGGTGCTGGGCTCGGTGCTCGCCGCATGGCTCAACGCCACGCTCGAGCCCGATCTCGCCCCGGTGTTGCCGGATGTCGCGGAGCGCAGGCAGGTCGCGGCCGTCATCGTGGCGAGCGCCAACCCGCGCGCGCACGTCGCCGAGATCGGGCCGCGGCAGCCGATCGCGCATCCGGATGCTGCCACGCAGGCGCGCATCGTGGCCGTGGCGGAGAACGACTTCATCGCGGGCATCCGCGCCGCGCTGCTCGTGGCCGTGGCGCTCCTCGCAATCGTGCTGGCCATCGGATGGAAATGGTTCCCCCGTGCCGGCGGCATGATCGCCGGCGCGGAGGTGGAGGCCGCGAAGCTCGCGGCGTCGGAGGATTAGTGCGTGGAGTCCGCGCGCCGGTCAGGGCATCGCGGGCGGTGCGTTCTCGAACACCACGTTGAACGGCCGCGGCAGGGTGCGCACGTCGGTGACCATGCGCACGCGGACGAACGACGACAGGGCCTTGAAAGATTCCTTGATGGCAAGCGCGCCTTCGGTCTTGCGCATCGAGCGGCCGAAGCGCATGCGCCGCGATGCGGGGCGCAGGTCGACTACGAGTCCGATGGAGAGCGATGACAGGTGATGCGCGCGCGTCATGTAATCGCCGTACACTGCGAAGGCGATGATCATGAGCGGATTGTGGACGTCCTCGTCGTTGATGCGCTCGGCCACCGTGCACGCTTCGATGAGGAGCTGCTTGGCGCGGGCGCGCGGCAGCGGCTCGACGACGCGCGCGGTCGCGAGCTCCGCGAACTGCGTCGTGAGCCCGTATCCGGTGCGGTCGATGGTCGGCGGATCGAGCAATCCCTCGGCCACGAACTCGCGGACCAGCACCTCCGCCTGCAGCGTGTCGAGGGCGAAGTCGTGGCGGAGGCTCGTGGCGCTCACCCGCGCGCGCTCGGGCGGCAGGCCCACGACGCGCGCCAGCGCACGCGCGGTTGCGGCGCGCAGGTGGAGCGGATCGAGGCCGTAGTAGAGACGATTGGTCAGCAGCGTACGGTTCTTCACGATGCCTTCGGAATGCTGGCTTGTTATGACATTAGCATAAGTCGGGGCGCGTTCAAATAGGCGTTGTTTGCCACGCACGGTTCGAGGGGAGTCGATGCGAAGGAGATTGACGGCATGCATCCTGGCATTGCCGGCGCTGACGTGGGCGCAGGCCCCGGGCGAGGGGTGGCCGAGCTACGGCGGTGACGCCGGCGGCACGCGCTATTCGCGTGCGAAGCAGATCACGCGCGACAACGTCGGCACGCTGCGCAAGGCGTGGGAGTACCGCACGGGCGACGTGTCCGATGGCACCGGCGCGATCAGCGCGACCTCGTTCCAGGCAACGCCCATCCTCTTCGAGGACACGCTCTACCTCTGCTCGCCGTTCAATCGCGTGATCGCGCTCGATCCGCGCACGGGCGCCGCGCGATGGACCTACGATCCCAAGGTCGAGATCCGCAAGGACAACCAATCGCGCAAGACGGACGGCGGCGCATTGCGCTGCCGCGGTGTTGCCGCATGGGCGGATGCCAGGGCGCCAGCGGAGGCGGTCTGCTCGCGGCGCATCTTCGAAGGGGTGATCGACGGCCGGTTGATCGCGCTCGATGCGCGGACGGGACGCGTGTGCACCGACTTCGGCAAGGGCGGGACGATCGACCTCAATACGCTCCCCAACTTCGGCCAGGGGCAGGTCAGCATGAGCTCGCCGCCGGTCACGTTCGAGAACCTCGTGATCGTCGGCAGCGCGATCGGCGACAACGTGCGCAACGACATGCCGCACGGCATCGTGCGCGCGTTCGATGCCCGCACCGGCGCGCAGGTGTGGTCGTGGGATCCCATTCCCGCGGCGGTCGCCGACAAGACCGGCGCGGGCAACACGTGGGCGCCCATCAGCGTCGACGCGGCGCGCGGGCTCGTGGTGCTGCCCACGTCGAGCCCGAGCCCGGACTACTGGGGCGGGGATCGCACGGCCGAGATGCCGTACACGACCGCGGTCGTGACGCTCAACGCGCGTACGGGCGAGCGCGTTTGGCACTTCCAGACGATCCGGCACAATCTTTGGGACTACGACCTCGCGTCGCAGCCGGCGCTGGTCACGATCCGTCGCGATGGCCTCGCGAAGGATGCGGTCGCGCAGGCGACCAAGATGGGCTTCGTGTTCGTGCTGGACCGCGAGACGGGCGTGCCGCTGTTTCCCGTGGTCGAGCAGCCCGCGCCGCCGAGCAACGTGCCCGGTGAGGTCACGGCGCCCACGCAGCCCGTGCCGACGTTGCCTAAGCCCATTGCGCGCCAGACCATGAAGGCCGAGGAGGCATGGGGACTCTTCTACTTCGACGAGAAGGCCTGCGAGCGGCAGCTGGCGGCGCTCGACAATCAGGGGCTCTACACGCCGCCTTCGGTGCGTGGCTCGATCGTGTTTCCGCTCTTCGGCGGCGGCAGCAACTGGGGCAGCGTCGCCTACGATCCGGGGAGCAACCTGCTCGTCGCCAACACGATGAATCTCGTGGGCATGGCGCAGGTGGTCCCGCGCTCCGACTTCGAGGCGGTGGCCAAGGCGCATCCAGACGACCAGGCCACGCCGCAGCGCGGGACACCCTTCGGCATGCGGCGCAAGATCCTCATGTCGTTCCTCGGCGTGCCCTGCAATCCGCCGCCGTGGGGCGAGTTGTCGGCGATCGACCTTGCGACCGGCGAGATCCGCTGGCGCGTGCCGCTGGGGCAGGTGAAGAAGGGTCCGTTCTACACGTTCGAGCGGTGGGGGTCTCCCAACATCGGCGGGCCGGTGGTGACCGCGGGCGGGCTCGTGTTCATCGCCGCGACGATGGACAAGAAGATCCGCGCGTTCGATCTTGCGTCGGGCGAGAAGAAGTGGGAGGCGCGGCTGCCCGCGTTCGGCATGGCAACGCCGATGACGTACGAATCCGGCGGCAAGCAGTACGTCGTCATCGCCGCGGGCGGTCACGGTGCGCTGGGGGGATTCGGCGACTCGGTGATCGCCTTCGCGCTCCCGTAGCAGGGTCGGGTTCGAATTCGCAGTCATGACGATCGAGGTCAGCGAAGAGGAAGGCGTCCGCTACCTCCACTTCGGGTCGCGCTGGATCCAGGGCGCGATGCGCATCGCTCGGCCTTATGCGCTGGAGCTCGAGTACACGCGCGACATGATGTTCCCGCTGCTCCTGCGCACGGGCGGGGGGTGGCCGCGCAGCGTGCTCTCGATCGGACTCGGCGCCGGATCGCTCGCCCGCTTCCTGCACCGGCATCGCCCGCGCGCGCAGCACACGATCGTGGAGATCGATCCCGCGGTCATTGCCTGCGCACGCCAGCATTTCAAGCTGCCGCCGGAGGACGCGCGCCTGCGCATCACCATCGACGACGGCAGCGACTACCTGCAAGCCGCGGACCGCGACTTCGACCTCATCCTGGTCGACGGTTACGACGCCAAGGGCCGCACCGGTATGCTCGACACGCTCCCGTTCTATTGCAACGCGCAGGCGCACCTCTCCGATCGCGGCGTGCTTGCCACGAACGTCCTGACCCGCAACCACGGCTATCGCGGCAGCTTCGAGCGCCTC